>JAFGWT010000273.1 GCA_016937015.1 Deltaproteobacteria bacterium
AAGGTCCCCTGTGATGCGTTCCGGGGTTCATCCCGTGACGCCGACCGGCGGCAATCAGATTCAATCACCGCTCAGTGCAAAAACAATCAACGAGCGCCCCACCGGTCAAAATGGGGCCGGGACTGAAAGCGCTATATCCACTGTTGCGGAAAAGCCGTCTCAAAAAAAACTCGCCGCAATGGACTATTACGACACGGATTTCCCGAGCGTCAATCGCAGTAAGGAAGACATTCTTCGTGAATTAATAAAAAAGATGAAACGCAAGCGTGATTTCCCGGCCGTGTCACGTCATGTTTCTGAACTCAACAACAAGGTACACAACAGTTCTGTTTCCGCGAGGCAACTGTCCAATGTGATACTCAAAGACTACTCGCTCACCAACAAGCTCCTTAGACTAATCAATTCTCCCTACTACGGGCAAGTGAGAGGCAAAGTATCAACGGTTTCCCGCGCTGTGGTGCTGATGGGATTTGACCAGGTGCAACAGTCGGCGCTGGGACTGCTGATGTTCGACCATTTCTGCATGCAGGCGGGCCCTCAGGCGCAGGCGCTGTCCAATTCGATGCTATCATCATTGCTGAGCGGTCTCACTGCCCGATACATTGCCGGCAAAGTGAGCAATCTGAATATTGAAGAGGCTTTTGTTTGCGCCATGATGCGCAGTCTGGGCAAAAATCTTGTGGCGTTTTACTTCCCCGGCAAATATCAGGAAATAATGAGGACGATGCGCCGCCAGAAGCTGTCGGAGGAGCGGGCATCCAACGAGGTGCTGGGCGTCACCTTCGAAGAATTGGCACAGGCACTGGCCAGAGAATGGTCCCTGCCGGAATCCATTCTTAAATCCATGGTCAAACTGCCTGACGGACCCCTGACAAAACCACAGTCGACGGATGAAAAATTGCGCAATGTCGCGGCATTCGCCAACGAACTGACATATATCTCCACCCACGGGTCGCTGGAAACTCGAACAGAGGACATGAAAGCACTCCTCCACAAATATGAGGAGACGTTCACGATGTCAACAGAGGAAGTGGAGAGCCTCTATGAAGACCTTTCGGAAAAACTGGAAGATTATTCCGAAGCAATGAATCTGGGCTTTAAGGACAGTCCCCTGATTAAGCGAATCATGGCCTGGAGTGGTCAAAAAGTATCGGCGGTGCCGGATGCACTGACAGTTTCGCCCAGACATGACGGAACGGTCCGTCCGCTGATCTCGTATTCACCGGAAAAACTGGCAAAAGAGGAACGGGTTGCCCGCGAGCGAATCCTGCTTCAAGGGGTGGATGAGGTCGCTTCCGCAGTCGCCCGGCACGAGGACATGAACAATATCGTGTCAATTGTGCTGGAAACCATGTTTCGGGGGTTAAAGTTATCGCACGTGCTGTTTTGTCTGTATGATACCAAAACAGACACGATTCGGGCACGCAGCGGATTTGGCGACGAAATTGAGGATATTATTCGCAATTTTAATTTCAAACATTCCCGCAGCGGTGATTTGTTTACAACCGCTATGGCGCAGGGTCGGGACATGTTTGTGGATTTGAGCACCAAAGGATATGTCACCAAACTGCCGTCATGGTACCGGGAACTGTTCAACCCACTTCCCGAGCAGTTCATTCTGTACCCGGTCCTTGTAAATTCATTTTCCGTCGCACTCTTTTACGGCGATGTGGCCGAAGGTGCTGAAAAGATGTCGCGGCATCATCTGTCCCATATGTTAAAGCTTCGCGGTCACGCGAGCAAAAGCATCAAACGGGCGCTGCCAAAAATCAGAAAACGATAGGAATTGGAATTCCTGTTTCACACAGCTCTTCCTTGAATTATCCTTCCAATTCGAATACATCATAATCACAGTTGGCATAACACTGGCAAACAAACACGATTTCAAGGAGTTATTGCAATGAGCGCAAAAGAAGTGGCCATCGGAAATTTCAATTCTCACCTGAAGCGCAATCCATATCCTGGCCGTGGGATTGTTGTGGGTCGCCTGCAAAACAGCAGCAATTGGGTGATTGTGTATTTTATCATGGGCAGAAGTGAGAACAGCCGGAATAGACGTTTCAGGTTCGAAGGCGATCGCCTGTGGACCGAGCCGGTAGACCAAAGCAAAGTCACCGATCCCAGCCTGATTATCTACGACGCCATGCTGGCCACCGACGGAATTCAGCTTGTAAGCAACGGCGACCAGACCAAAACCATTTACGACTACCTAAAACAGGGGGATTGTTTTGTTAAGGCACTGAAATCCCGGGAAAGAGAACCGGACGCCCCCAACTTCACGCCTCGCATCTCTGCGATGTTAGATTGCACCGGTGCATCGCCCGAACTGAAAATGAGCGTACTCTATGCAAATGCCGCAGATTCGGCGCTGACTGATCGCGCCACCTTTTCTCCCGCCACGCCGGCTGAAGGATTCGGCTATTGCCTGACAACCTATATGGGGGATGGAAATCCCCTGCCCTCGTTCAACACCATGCCACTGCTGATGCCCATGGAAGGGGATGTAAACGCCATTTGCGATGCCTTCTGGACAGCCCTGAACAAAGACAATCGCGTCTCGCTTGGGGTGAAGGAGGTCGATCCGAATGGAAAAACCATAAAAATCGTGGTGAGAAACTGCCACGACGGAGACTGAATCATAGTATGTCGCTCACCATCGATTTAAAGGGAAAAACAGCACTCATCACGGGCGCCACGGGGCAACTTGGGCGGGTGATGGTCCATACCTTCGCGCAATGCGGCGCCAATGTCGTTATTCATTTCATGAACAACAGCAAACATGCAGAGGTATTGCTTAACCAAATCCGGTCGATGGGGGTCGAGGGGTGCGTCGTTCAGGGCGATGTGGGAGAACCGGATGATGTGTGGCGAATGAAAAGCGAAATCGAGCAGAAAATGGCGCTGCCGGATATCGCGGTCACAAATGCGGTCTCCCAGATATTTCCATGGCAGTCTGTTCTCGACGAAGAGGTTGAAGACTATGATAACCAGTTTAAAAGCTGCGTGATGCAAAACGTTCTTATCGCCAAGGCGTTTGTTCCCAACATGATCCAAAAGGGATGGGGCCGATTTGTGGGTATCAATACCGAAGTATCCATCCAAACTCTCGAAACCCAATCCGCGTACGCTGCCGGAAAAAAAGGAATGGACGGCGTGCTTCGAGTGCTGGCAAGAGAAGTCGGGCCCAATGGCATCACCGTGAATCAGGTGGCCCCAGGCTGGACCATCACCCATAGGAACCGTGATAAGATGATCGAAGCCCAACAAGCCTACGCCAGCGGTGTCCCCTTGCGCAGGCGCGGCGAAGCGCAGGAAGTCGCCAATGTGGTGGCGTTTCTGTCTTCGGACCTGGCGAGCTTTATTACAGGGGCGTTTGTTCCTGTAAATGGTGGAAATACCTTTGTGGGGATTTAACCTTTATGCACCCTGAGTCCCCAAATCAAAAACTGAACATTTGCCTGCTTGGTGGTTCAAATTCGCTGATTACGTTTGGCATTCGACGGGGAATTTCAAATCTGGCCAATGAATTCAATCTGGCGCTCGGGGGGTCAACATCGCTGCAGAATATTTACGCACTCACCCAGCACCACGCACATATCGTTGAGCATATCGATGCAATCGTGACTGAATCAAATGTAAACGACGCGCACGCGATTCGAAGCGCGGGCGTGTCTAAGACGCTCATCAAAAAAAATGTGAAAAATCTCTACAGAGAACTGGCGCTGTCCCAAAAGCCAACCATCGCTCTGTTACTGCCATTGCGGCAGTACATGGACAATGTGGTCTCGGCAGACATTGCACAGGAGGTCAGAGAATATCATCTGGAGGCCATTGAGCAGTATGGTATGGACCTGGTTGATGTGGAATCCGCGTTATCAGAGTACACAATGGACCATGTTCACACCAGGAAGATTATCCCGGACCCCTTTCATCCTGTAGACACGTTTATGTATGAACTGGGGCTCAATATCGGACGCCACCTCGCTGACACCGTTTCCAAATCTGACGGCACACCATTTGCGCCCAGTTTCAAAATTATCCGCGCAGAAGAAATGTCCGCCAGGTTGCGGAACAAGTCGAACTCATTTTTTAACCAGAACGTTTTGGACATCACCACCCCAATCCGCTTCAACACCGGAAACGGCATATGTGTCGCCATCGCATCATGGCCTGACAACCAATGTGAGCTGATTCTTAAAAATGATAATGTGCATATCGTGAAACAGTTAAATTCACTGTATGCCCTCAATGAGTTTCAGCAGGTAGTCCGCGGCGACGTTTCACTTGAATCAAACTTGGGGCCAAGTAAAGGGTGCACGGAAGGCAGTACCAACACGCTGCCCAGGAATTTTCTGGAGCATCCCGTATCTCTTGTTGGATTGCTCATAGAAAATGACGTCGCCGAAACGCCCGTTATCGTCCGAAAGACAAAAGAACTAAGCCACCTAATCCCGCTTGCCGCAGTTCACATTCAATCCGTGCGACGTGTCCTCAAAAACATGGATCTCGACGTGGCACCCATGACGATTGACGATGTGAATCTCCTGCGCGATGCAGCGGCAAGGCTTGAATCAATTGATCTGAAAAAAGCATTGCAGTTGATGCAACTGGCCGCACGGTTTCGCCCAGGTGGCGTTATCATTCGCGAAAAGATTGAATCCTACGAAAAGCAGTTGAATTCAAATGCGACTCGCAAAAAAAAATCTGTCATTGAACGGCTTAAGCGTCATCTGAAATAGTTCAGGGGATTTTGGGCGTGGCCAGAGGCGGTTGTGGTGGCGAGGGTGGTGATGGCGGCGTCAACGGGTCATCAAGGGGCGTGTCGGCGATAATGCTCTCCCCAGTCATTTGTCCAAGGTACTCTGGCAATTCAACCCCAGCCATCTTTGCAATTTCGTGTAACGGAGGCAGTGTTTTAATTAAATTTGACGCAAAATTGGCCGTTGAACTCTTCCCGTCACCGGCGCCACTGTCCCAAACAGTAATCTTATCAATCCTGAGGTTGCGAATCGCCTCTACCTGCATCGATACCACTTCCTGAATTTTCTCGACCATCAGCAGTGTCGCGGCAGCCTTGGGATCGCCTGCGCAACTGTGGACAAGCGCCTGGTAACCCGCAGCTTTCGACGAGAGCACCTGACGGATACCCTCTGCTTCCGCTTCGTACTTCATTAATATGGCGTCCGCTTCACCCTTGGCGGTCAACCTTGTTTGCTGAGCCGTTGCTTCGGCCGCAATCTCCACTTTCCGCTTGTCGATTTCCTGCTTAACAACTTCTTCCGCATTCAGACGTTCCTGTTCAGCCAGGTACTGGGCTTTCTGGATCTCGACCTCCGCCCGTCGTCTTGCCACCTCGCCCTGCTGCCATGCCTCCGCCTGCTTTACTGCAAGTGTCGCGTTATAATCCGCAATGTTGGCAGACGCGATGTTTTCTCCCTGAACCGCTTCGGATTCCTGATGTTGCACGAACACACGGCGATCGGCTTCGGCCTTCTTTTTTCCCTTTTCGGCTTCGGCAACGTTCTGGGCAATACCAATTTCCTTGTTTCGAAGCGCTTCGGCTTCACCCACTGCCGCCTGGGTTTCCTGCTGCTGAACGTAAATTCGCTGATCCGCTTCGGCCTGTTTTTGCCCTTTCACCGATTCGGCAACGTTTCTGGCCACCTGAATTTCTTTTTCCCGATTGGCGTCTGATTCACCAATGGCGCCGGATTTTTCCTGTTCGGCCACATCGACTTTGGCTTTGTTTATCGCTTCCGCTGCAGCCTTTTTACCAATGGAGTAGATGTAGTTGGACTCGTCAGTAATATCGGTGATATTCACGTTTATCAGATACAGACCAATTTTGTTAAGTTCAGGCTCCACATTGGCACGAATGGCAGTAAGAAAGGACTCCCGGTCCTGATTGATTTGCTCAATCGTCAGCGACGCCACGGTCAGACGCAACTGCCCGAAAATAATTTCCCTGGCCATGGCTTCGATATCCTGAGGAGGCAACCCCAGCAGACGCTCGGCTGCGTTGGTCATGATGGCCGGTTCAGTGCTGATGCCCACAGTAAAGGTACTGGGCACGTTGATTCGAATGTTTTGCAGTGACAGCGCGTTCTGCAAATCAATCATTATTGTCATGGGAGTGAGGCTCAGGTACTGATAATCCTGAATAAGCGGCACTATCAGCGCACCGCCACCATGAATGCAGCGTGCGGACTGACCTCTACCCACTTTACCGAAAATAACCAGGATTTTGTCTGACGGGCATCTTTTGTAACGTTTGGCCAAATACACAGCCAGTGATACAAATACCAGAATACCGGCAACAGTCGCCGCAAGTGTTATTGTGAAATCCATTGTTCACTCCTTTCCTTTGGGCGTCACACGCTCTACTATCATTATATTATTCATCACGCGAATTATCTTAACCCTGGTATTTGTCGGGATTTCGGAATCGTCACTGCTCCTGGCTGTAAAGATTTTCAGATGATCCTGTACAACAACCTCAACCTGCCCCGGCTCACTGGGTTTAATGGTAAGATATATCCGGCCCTCCTGTCCGACCGCATTGCTGAGGTCCATGGTGCCGCTGTTCTGCAGAGATTTAAAAAAGGCGAACATTTTCGCAACCAGAAACATAAACAGCAGCCCAACGATAAAACCCGCCACAAGGGAAACAGTATCTCCATACGTTCCCCCTCTACTGACTGCGAGCCCAACTAAACCGAACATCATCAGAAAAACGCTCAAACTCTGAAGAGAAAGCAGTTTAAATCCAACATCAGAATCCGCATGCACCGAATCAACATGGGTTCCCTCAGGTGTATCACCCACACCGGCGTCCGCGCTATCGCCTCCACCTCCGATATGTCCACCCACATCTGTATCCGCACCGCTGTCACTGTCCCCTCCAAGCAACATCAGAACAAACTGAATGAGAAATGCCAGACTGCCAACAATACCCACAATCAGCAATGCTTTTTGCAATCCGGTAAGTGTTTCAATCCATTCCATTTTTTATTCTCCGTCGTTAAAATGGGCCGTTGCACGTCTGCCAAATCAAAACAGCGAAACAATCGTGTAATTTAGATAAAAAAGAATAAGCTGAAGACCTGTCCAGCGCAACTGATATATTTCAAAATATATTCAATACAGCTATACTCTCAAGACACCGCAAAACAGTAATTAAATGCAATGTGCGAAAACATGGTGTCATGGAACCGCATTGCATCATTTCTGATGAACCGGGCAACGTTGATGTCGCGGGAACGGTACTTGAAGATTCGTCTGAAACCGTTGATATGCCAGTTCTCTTCGACAATCTTGTTATCTTCAATGATGTCTCACGTTCTGAGCACAACACTGATAGTTTTTCCCGAATCGCTTTTCGACGAAAATATTATTGGATGGAACTGGTTGTTCCAAATCCTTCTCTCTCCCAACCTGAAAATCCACCGGAAAGATTGTGAACATTGCGAAATCCCCGTGAATACAAAAACATAATGGCATAAGCCGACTGAACGCTGCCATTGCATACACACACAATATGCTTCCTGAGATTCAGAGAGCCCGCATGCAAAGGCAACACCCTTAACGGAATATTTATGCTTCCTGGAATATGATTTTTTTCGTATGCAGCCGAAGAACGCAAATCAACGATTTCCATGTTGCCCGAATTTGTATCGATCTGTTCGCGAAGCCAGTTTGGCGATTTCATGGCGAAGCTGTCATCCAGGTTTTGTATAAAAGAAGTATTCGCGTCGACATAGCTCGAAAACAGCGATGCTGTATGATGCGCAACAGTGCGATCCTTGACCACCAACACCGTCAATGGAATATCCAATGTCTGTCTGAAAATCATGTCGTGCCCCAGACACAATCCCATTTCAACCACAATATCGGGCTTCGTCCGATTAAGGACAAGCGCCTGTCCAACGGGATTACACGACACTGCATCATTACTTTTTGATGGGTCAATCTGTCTCTCGAGTACAGCGCCGCTCGTACATGATACAGGTGCAACTGTTAATCCTGCGGCCTCTAGCATTTCGCAAAATTCGATTGCCAAATCCTTTAACCCGAAACAGTATGCGACCCCAACGGTGCTATATTTGCGTGAGTAACAATACTCTATGATTTCCTCTATTCGATTCAATGTACCAGCGCGACCATTGTCAACCAATGCGGATGCGCTTTGCGCGATTGTCCGCATCTCAGCACTGTTGTGATAAACTGATACGGAAGCATCGTGCACATCGTGGCAATCACGGGCATGAGTGCGACAGACCATATGTTTACATTTGCGACACGGAGAAAGATGGAGCGGTGAATTCGCCATAAATGCCTCAATTCTGTGTTGTTACGCTCTGTGAAACGGCAATGCGCATGAGAAGATCACAACATCCAGCACACTTGTGCGGCAAATCATTCATAATCCTCATCCTTCTCAGTATCCGGTTCAAATACCGCGCCAGGAAGCCAAGAGTGCTCCCGGTTGATTGAAAAATCGTCATCAACGACTTCAGCCTGGATGATTGCTTCTATCTCATCATCCAGCGCAAACATTGGCACCGTCTCGAAACGGTTTCCATCGCAGTTCCACCTGTTCAGTTCCACTTCATTCTCTTTGACCAGGAGAAAAGTCATCCGTCTGGCATCGCGCATAATGCGACTCCATGGATTGGCGACAGTTGTCCAGGTGCCGCTGTTTGCATACACGCATCCGGCATCCTTTATTGACATATTCTCCACATGATGGGAATGCCCAAACAAAATCATCCGCGCATCGCAAACTTCGGCCAGCCTGCCCGCCGCTTTTTTCATCTGATCATGTTCGCTCACGTTCCATGTTTTCATCTTTGAGCGGAAATTACTCCAAATCCAAAAGCCGCCGATAATTGTTCCCGCCGCAAAGATTGACATGATGAATGCGTTGGCTGCAAGCCACGGAATAGCCTGTATCAGCGTAAAAAACAGTATCCACATATACAACACGGCAAACGCGAACACACCGCCCCACATACCGCGTCTAACCAGCGGTGCCATTGCTTTTTTAACGACAGCAGCTTTATTGGCAGGTTCAGGTGATACCTTTAATTTTTCCCATTGTTCGTAAAACTCCCCAAACCCCTGTCGGGATGCTGACTCGAGATCATCGGTCTCATGCTGCTTTCTTTCACTTCGGGACAAATCACCAAATCCGATATCAGTACTGGGACTAAGCGCTGCAATAAAATACGGATAGTGATCGCGATACACGCGCCAAACATCAAACACGTTGTAGCGTCGAACAAAATCCACATACTGTTCGGGCGATATCAGCCTTGGCGAATACGGGTCAAACCGTCTTACCCGGTTGTAAAAATATTTTACGAAAACAGAGCCAATGGGGTAATCGAGTGTTTCCTCCTCAATGTCCATGCCTTCATATTTGTGCTTGCGCATATAAACCGGATTTAATGGAAACCGGTTGCTGTTGGTCTTGTCATACTGGTGACCATGCTCAATATGCACTCGCCCTGCTTCCCGATAAAAAAGCTGATGAAACCTGACCTGCTTTTCCAGTTGCTGCCAGGTGGCACCATCACGAACACTGGCCAAAATCTCGAGTAGCCGTCGACGAACCTCTGGAAAATAAAGTTCCAAATCATGATTGCCGCGAATGAATTCAACATGAAATCCATCTCGAATAAATCGGGAAAGCGACTTAAAAAAAATGGAATGCCCCTTGGCGATAACATTTAATTTGAACACAGATTTTGACGCTGTTGCGTTGAGGCCAAAACGTTTCTCGGCAGTTGTTATCTTAAACCCCATTTGGGCAGCAACGCTTTCGGAGGGAATAGTTGTTACGGTTAAAAAATCGAAAATATCTCCATTAAAAATAAGAAGAACTTCGGCCGTACGCTGGTTGTAAATCGTTTTTATGTGATCCAGAAAACGCGCAAAATCATCGTCATGAAAAAAATCCTCAGTGGGGGCATATCGCTTTTTATCGCGGCGCCCCTCGCCCAAATGAAAATCACTGACAACGATTAGGTCCTTCATGGAATCAAAATGTACAGCCCGCCTGCTTTTTGTCTAGAAAGAAAAACTGATTAGTGAACTGATGCGTGGACTTAATTTCCACGTTGAAGCAAGGAAAGCGCAAGTTGCCTCAAAATCGCTGTCACTGCATCATTTGCAGTCGACAGGCGTTCCAGGGATTGCATCGCCAGATCCGTATGACGTCGGGCTTCCAAACGGGTCGATTCAAGCGCATTGGAACGCATCACGGCATCAGCCACAGCCGCAGCGCATTCATCAATTGATTCATCACCAGCGGTCAAACGCATCAGCGAATTCTTAACAAGCCTGTTCTGCGCCGCTGCCATTATCACCGGCAAAGTCATCTTGCCCTGAGATATATCCGCAAGCAAATTTTTGCCAAGCACTTCTGCGTCGGAAGAAAAATCCAGAACATCATCTATCAGCTGAAATGCAATCCCAATATTCTCACCAAAAGCAGTCATCTCCTGAACATCTTCTTCAGATGCACCGCCGGTCATTGCGCCACAAAACGCCGCGAATCCAAACAGACTTGAGGTCTTACCTTTCACGATAGCGAAATAGTCTTCGCGCCTAGTCTCCACGGATTCCCGCAATTTCAGCTGGATGATTTCACCTTCAACGAGTGCCTTTAGCGTGCCAACAAAACGCTGCATGTAAATAGCAGGCTTTAGGGACATGATCTCGACACACCGCATCAGCATGTAATCCCCCCCAAGGATGGAAAGTGCATTGCTCCAGACCATTCGCGCCGACGGTTTGCCGCGGCGCCTGTCCCCTTCGTCAATAACATCGTCGTGAAGCAGTGTCGCGTTATGGAGCAACTCGCAAACCACGGCAAGATCGGTAGGGGTGGCAGTGCCTGAAAACGCCTTAGCGCCCAAAATGCACATGGACGGCCTGATTCGTTTTCCGCCGGCATCAAGTATGTATGAAGTAATATCTGAAACAGGTTGTGGAGCCTCTTCCAACCCAGTCATCAGTTGAAGTTCCAAATCCGAGAGGGCATCCTCCAGCAGTTGTGACACATCATTAATCGCAGTCGCTGTGGCGCTGTCAATTCCCTGTTCATCTGAAATCTGTTTTAAAACTGAGAGGGATTTGATCATTGTGTGGTCAGATCGCTTTTCACCTAAGATGATTTTTATTATTGCGCCAAGAAGGAATCGAACCTTCAACCTCCGGATTAAGAGTCCGCTGCTCTGCCTAGTTGAGCTATTGGCGCTTATTCATTGCACGCTCGGGGTGACTCGAACACCCGACCTGCGGATTCGAAGTCCGACGCTCTATCCAACTGAGCTACGAGCGCAAAATTAAACGAAAACGCGAATCGATATTCCAGGGTGAGAAACGGGATTCGAACCCGCAACAACCGGCACCACAAGCCGGGGCTCTACCGTTGAACTATTCTCACCATAATTCCGATGACTTAATGCCAACGGAGATGGGATTATATTCCGGCACTTTGACTTGGCAACACCTTTTTACAAAAAGTCATTTTTTTTTTGGGAATGGAAATTAAAAACTGAAAATAACGGGATTAACGAGAAAATTGATAGCATGGCGAAATTAGAGGTCTGACAGCGATGTTTCTTTTTTTTGGTTTAATGCCTTTTTTCGCGAAACAATTTTTGTTACATGACGGGAAAATCAAAATTATCACAGAGCATTTTTTATGATTAACAAATACAAACAACACAGTTTGACGGCCATTCTGTTCACAAACTATTTTTTAGTGACCGCTCTTATTGCTTCCAGATTTGTTAGCGCCACAGAACTTGAAGGCCCCTCTGTCCCACCAACAGGTACCACCGACAAAGGAACAGTTGTTCTGAATCTCGACGAGCTTGTTAAGCGTGCCATTGGCAACAGCGACCAAATATCTGCAGAACGCTTTCGTTTGAACGCTTTGGATTTCCAAAGGAAGGCCATGCTTTGGGAACCCTTTTCACAATTTTACATTCAGGGCCGTATCACCATGGTTCCCGAAAAATGTCAGGCCCTGAATGAAGATGGTGGATTAGTGGATTGCAGCGGCGGAAACAGCATCGACGCCGATGAGAATTGGGACGAAGGAAAGTGGGGTCCCAGTTTCCATTTTAAGTTTCAAGGTGGTATCCCAATTCCCACTTCAAACAAAATATCCGCCGGCAAAACCGCATTGGATGAAGGCATAAAGGCCAAGTCAGCAATGCTCCCCACAATTCAAAACGAGATCAGATACAACGTGCATCGAGCGTTCCATGCCATCATCGGTGCTCGGGAAATGCTCTATACGCTTTCGGAAGGGCGTAAGCACCTTGTCAAATCACGGGAAAAGATTGAGCAGAATCTGGCGAATCAGGAAGGCACAGAAACAGAAATTGACTTGGTAAAAATCAAGGTTTTCGAAGCCCAGCTCGATGCAATGGAACAGGAAGCCATTCTCATTGAAAAACAGGGTTTGGCGGCTCTCAATTTTCTGGTGAAATTGCCGGGCGGAAAAAGAGTGGATATTCCCGAGGATCCTCAGCAGATTGTCGATACCGATATCAAAACACTTCCAGACTATCAGCAGGCAGCGCTGGACCATCGTCCTGAGCTTGAAGCTTTGCGCCATGCTGTTAACGCATTTGAAGCAAAGGTGTCCTTCCAGAAGAGTGAATTCATCCCGGATCTTGCGTTTGTAGTGTCTCTGCGCGCCGCGCACACGCCAAATGTGCACTTCAAACGCAACACAGGTACGACAGCCAATCCACGATATGAAGATGCCGATATGCCATATGTCTATGAAAACAGTTATAATTACGGATCGATCTATCCAGTAATGGGACTGGTTATGTCCTACCCACTAGACTTGGGCAAGGACATTAACAAACTTAAACAGGCCAAAGCGGAGCTTACCGCTCTGGTTCACGATCAAAAATTCGCGATTGAAGGCATATCCCTTGAAGTCGAAACGGCCTATATAGAAGTCACAACCACCCTTGACGCCATAAACGCTCTTAACCGATCAAAGCGTCTGGCCAGAGGATGGATGCTTGCCGCGGTTCAGAACCATGCAACCGGCATTGGAGAGGCCAAAGAGGTAAAGGATGCACTGAAGGAATATTTCGGCATTATGGCTCAAATCCATCAAAAAATCGCTGCTTACAATATTGGTCTTGCAAAACTTGAAAAAGTAACTGGTATTGATTCGAACAGTCGGAAAACGAAAAAACATAACATAAATGAATAAACATTATTTGCGATAGTCCGTGTTTTGAAAGCAAAAGCAATTGGGAGATTGCGAAAACGAACATAATCACTCAAGGAGAAACCAGATATGAAATCCATACAAATAATCGTTGCTGCAGTCTTGATAACCCTGGGGATTTCCGGCGCCGCATTCGCAGCCGAGGGGCCGACTGACTACTTAAAATCACTGGACAACCAGTTAAAGCCGCTGCTCGTCAAAGCGGATCAAAATCAGGGCAAAATATTGAAGATAGTAAAAAAAATGCTCGATTTCGACCGTCTCTGTAAAGATTCCCTCGGTAAACATTGGGATACCAAAACGGCAGAGCAACAAAAGGATTTCTCCGATACGCTCACGGCACTGATCGAAAAGAACGTCCTGAAAAGATTGAAAAGTACGAAAGGCAATGAAATTATTTACGAGTCCGAAAAAGTAAAAGGCGATACTGCTACTGTAGTAACAATCGTAAGTGATATATCCGGTTCAAGACCGGTTGAAATTGAAATCGCTTACACGCTCGAGAAAAAAGGCGGGAAATGGATTGTAGTGGATATGCAGACGGACGGCATCAGTCTCGTGTCCAACTATCGTTCCCAGTTCAACAGTCTGATCGAAAAGGAAGGCTGGGACAAAATGATGCAGAAAATGAAAGACAAGCTGAAGGAGTAATCAGCTGGATCTGCTTAATCGCTTCTGAAACAGCCTCAAACCATACTCATACAAAGCCACGTCAAATTTGTTGTCGTCTCGAAGTTCGTCAAGAAACGATTCTGAGACTTCCTGCTTTTGTTTTGTGACGTTCATGCTCTTTACCGCAGAAAAGTTAAAATCGTATAATCGGTTTACCAATTCAATCGATTCGTCAAAACATTCTGTGATGCCAATAAATTCGCACGTTTCAAGATTGCGCACGGCATTATCGAGATGCGCTTGAGTCATCGTTCTGGGCGTCTCAACACTTAAATCTTCATTGATATCAGACTTGCAAAAATATCGAGTCTGTAAATTGGACATATGCCGTTTTGCAATTGCGTAAATCTCATGAAGAGACAAATCCCTGTGATTGGGATTCAGATTTTTAAAATGATTTAAATTCGATACCGTTCGCGAGACAGGTTCACGCAAAAATACCAGTTTATGAACATTGTCTCCAAGTAATTGATGCATAACCCATGGATAATGGCCATGAAACAGGATTGGTGACTGCAGTAATTCGCGAGGCGCTGAAATAAATTCGCCAATAGAAGGGTATCCGTCTTTTTCCCGGATAAGCGCGCTATTGGGATATATTTCTTCCTGTTCAAAACGATCATATAGCATATGCCGAAATGTCGTCCCCGCTGTTTTGGGAACATGAATAAAAAACAGCTTTAGATTTTCCCCCTGAGCACGGCGGATTCTGAAGGATTCCCGCTCCCTGCGCTGCAAAAAAAAACGATGGTGTCCCGGACTCCCACCTAAGGGTATGCCACTTTCGACATCGAAGACTTCAACTTTGTCACCGAGTTGAAGTGGCGATGCAAACTCAAACCGATATCCGCATTTACCGGTTGGGTGCCCATTTCTTTCCTGTAGACCGCTTCTATAAATATCCGCCGTTATGGAGCCTGCAAACTGACTGTTAACGCGCACTTCCAGTCTCGCATGGACGTCTGTGCGATTGGGATAAAATGCCCACCCCTGAATTTCAGTCGCCGTAATCCATCCCAGTGTTCCAATGACCGGCTTTCTTTTTCGTTTGAAAATTGCAACCTTCATTCTCAGCACCTTTCCAAAATCACAACATATACGTGCAGTGCAAGCCACAGCGATTTGGCCGAAATCACTTAATATTTCATGGTTCAAATGTCCAGACTAAAATCAGTCTGAGGCAACCGGGGATGGTTTGGAGATGACAACAAGGTTATTTTTTCACAGCATCTTCAAGCTCTTCAAATCCAGGGAGGGTAGATAAATCTGGCACAACGACAATATCAATGCGTCGATTTTTAGCTTTTCCCTCCGGGGTTTCATTGGTTGCCACTGGACGAAACTGCCCATAACTGGCTGCGCTTAAAGATTTGCCCTTCATTCCTGAATCAATCATCGTTGCCACCACCACCATTGCCCGCTGAGCAGCCAGCTCCCAATTATTCTTAAATTTCTTTTTGTTCAGGATTGGAACATTGTCCGTATGGCCTTCAACCTGAAATTCCTTGTCGCGAATCGTTGCTAGCACTTCAGCCACTTCCTTAATGGCAGCCTTCCCCTCATCCGATAGTTCCGCTGAACCGGAAGCAAACAAAATATCGGTGGGAAGTACTAATACCATTCGCCCGTCCTTAATTTTCACTTCGAGTTTGCCTGAATCAATCAGCTTTTTAAACTTGGCGAGCAGAGTCTTGAATTCTTTTACACGAGCTTCGGCCTTGGCCTTGCGCGCTGCCAGTTCTTTGACCGCTTTCTGCAAATCCTCGGCTGATGCAGCCAGTTTTGCCTTGTCAGCGATTGTATTAGTCAATTCCTGCTGCATTTCAGCTGTTTTTGTTTTTTCGTCCGCCAAAAGTTTTTCAGTCGCGGCGAGAGTGGCTTTGAGTTCTTCAAGTTCCTTCTCAAGTTTAGCGACGTGTGCTTTTTCGTTTTCCAGTGCCTCTGCCAGTTCAATGGTCTGCTTCTGTGAATCAGCCAACTCTGCTTTTGTTGCATTCAGCTGCTGGGTTGTATCTTCGAATAGACTTTTTTTCACACAGCCCGTTGCTGTAACACTTAGAACACACGCAATAATTAATAACCTTTTCATAATTACCTCCAAAAAAGGGCTGAACCATCGACATTAAATGATGTCGCCAACTGGTGTCGCCGATTTCTTCTGTTCTGTCGAACCAACTGGTCACTGCGACTCGTTACACGCTCGCTTTTGCAATGGTTCAATTTCACGACACCGGAGTGCCGTGTTTTCGTAATCGGTTTTACGTGCAGTCTACCTTCATAACTGATAATCACAAGTGCTTATGTGCATTTTCGCAGAAATGTTCTTCGACAAAATGAGACCTTTAAAGCAAATTTTCAATGTTCCCTGCCTCAATCCTGTTGACGATTTGTGGACTTTCATCATAAACCAGCTTCATGATGAAAAAAATGAATGCATTTAATATTTTGAGTGCGCTCTTCCTTGCATTGGCCATCACTGGCACACATGGGTGCTCTGGCGAGGTTTTCAGCGATGCTGAAGATTATCGTTCGGTAGTAACCATGCGCATCGATGATGCGTTTTATAACTTTGAAAACATCAAAACCTATCAGCTCTGTGATGAGGTTTTGGATTTAACGGAACGCGGTGAAACCCGAGTCGAACTGTTGCATACGGATTCCCGAGATTTGGCGATTCTGTCTGCATTGCGAAATCAGATGACAGCCAGAGGCTTTACTGATGTTTCAAACATGGTCGATCCCGAGACCGGCGAAATTCCTGAGCCCGACGTGATACTGGTTGCCCAAATCGTTGCCCAGGCGGAATGGGATTATGAAGGAATCGTGCAGTTGAATGGTTTTAACAATCAGATCATTTATTATCCTGGCTCCTCGGTGGACATGTCGTATGACGTCGAATCCGTGATTATTACTATGTTTGCCAAAAATGTTTCGGTAGCACAGCACCCGGAGCACTACTACGCACTGTGGACGGCTGGTATACACGGTACATATGTGGATCTGACTGTTGAAACTCTTAGAAGAGGCATTGCAACTGCGTTTGCGCAGTCGCCGTACATCAGTGCCCCGGCAGGTGTGGAATGACAATGCATAACAATTTACCTCAATCACTTTGTTTTGCCGCTGTTTGGGCAATCCTGCTTATAACGCCAGTTGTCAGCGCAGCACAATCAGACAATGGTACGCCCAGTCCCGAAAATCTTACCAACGCTGAAAAAACTGAGGCACCAACAGTGGAAGGCCAATCCAGCAAAGCCGAAACCGACGATAATGATGCAGTAACTCTGCAACCAAATGACACCTCTGCCGCGCGGTCAGAAAATGCTGCGGAGTCAATAACGACTGATACGGACGAATCGGTGGTCCCTGCGCCTGAAGCCGCGGATTCAAAAACAGCTGATGACAGTCATTCCGGTACAACGGACGGGCAGGTTAAAGATATTGAAACGCCACCAAGGACTACGGACGTAACCACATCATCGGCTGAACATTCTGCCGCCAGGTCAGTTGAGATTAAGGCGGTGCCAGTACCAACTGTGCCTCCGGGCAATCCTGCAGATGATGCAAAAGCAGATATTGAAAACAAACGGCATATGTTTGTGGTCACATACAACATGGCACAGCCTCGCGGCAAAACCGCTGATTTTGTTGACAAATTCAGTTTTGAAGGATTTGGATTTGAATACCGCTTTCTGATTCGAAAGCAGCTTTCGGTGGGCGTAACATTCAATTGGAATACATTTGAACGCAAGGAAGCCGGGACAAACGCAGTAGATTCGAATACAACCATTACAGCCACCCGCATAAAAATGACGGACCTGATTCAGCTGGCACCCTGTGTTCAGTATCATTTGAAAAAGCAATCTTCAATGGTCGTCCCATTTGTTGGACTAAACATGGGGCCTTACTACACGTCGCAGATCATTGACTGGGGATGGTGGTATGAGCGAGTTTCATCCTGGCAGTTTGGTTTCACTCCGGAGATAGGCATTCGTTTGACGCGCCTGCCGATTCCACTGTATATGTCACTTCGCTACTCATACGCAATAAAGGCCAATGACCTCCCGACGCAACAGGCTTTTGGTATTAATGTGGGTATCGCTTTTCTTAAATAAAGGCACCACCCATTGAGCTGCCCAACACGATTTACCAGACTGTTTTCCATTTTATTTGCTGCCATAGTCCCACTTGTTTTCAGCGTGGCATCATCACAGGCTGGCGAGAAAAAATTTCCAAAATGGATGAGCAGAAACTATCTGTCTACGGGATGGAGCAGCGCGGCGCCGCTATGGCACACATTCGAACAAGCCGCCGGAATATCATTTATCGGTGCGGAACTATCGTACCAAATCAGGGTAACAGATGCACTGTCAGTGGGACCGGATGTTCACTGGCAGCTATTTGACGCCGTGTCCAAAACAATAGCAAGGCCAAACAGCGCTGTGATTAATGACTGGCATGAAAAGCGATTCCTGAATGCAGGGGTCACGGCCCACTATTACTTTTTTAAACGCGACACAATGCTCCCATATCTGGGTCTGGGTATCGGTGGCCTGCGCGTAAGGGAAAAACGCGAACTGCCGGCGCCGCATACAGCAGATTCAGTTTGGCACATATCGGCAGCATCGGAAATCGGCATGTACATTCTCCATGGTCGTATCCCTGTCTGGTTCAGTAGCCGTCTAATAGTGGGTATTCCATCCCGTAAAACCGGGGGAGAAATGATGACTTTTTTTACACTGGGAATCACCGTACCCAATTAATAGTGTCGTTTTCATTTCAATAGACTTATTTTGTCTGAAGCATTCTGAATCGTGAAATCGCCTTGTATCAGTGCCCGCTTCTTATTTGGGGATGCGGTGCCCTCGGTCGAATCGCATAAACTGTCATGTCCCCCCCCACAGGTGGCACAGCTTCCCCCGCCATCCACCGGAGCGTGACATTCTCCCTTAAGTGGCGTTCGTTTTTTAAATATAATGCCGATAGATAGCCCAAATATTGCCAAGGCAAAGAATATACTGCCCATAATTAAAGTTGCTGCCATTATTTCTC
This sequence comes from Deltaproteobacteria bacterium, assembly GCA_016937015.1. Lineage (GTDB taxonomy): Bacteria > Myxococcota_A > Polyangia > JAAYKL01 > JAAYKL01 > JAFGXQ01. The sequence continues at coordinate 18,998 of JAFGWT010000273.1, forward strand.
ACTCTCCTTCATTCCAAACCTGCGTTCGAACATTTTTGATGCAATCGTCTTAAAACCGCCATCCACCCGTTCAACAAAATAAGCAGCATAGCCGTGTTTGTCAGCAATTCGAATGCTTTCCTTCAATCCAAGTACAGTAAACCCGGTTGCCAGCGCATCGGCGGTCATGCAGTCGCTGGTCAGCACAGACACTGAAGCAAGCGCATGAGAGACTGGTTTGCCGGTTGTCGGGTTGATTGTGTGGGAAAATCGCTCGTTATTTATCATATAATAGGAACGATAATCACCGGAGGTCGCCATCGAAAGCGACGACAGATCCACCACCTCCAACACACTGCGTTGAACATCGCCGGGTCCCGCCGGTTTCTCAATACCAATGCGCCACGCACGCCCGCTGTCGTTTTTGCCCAGACAACGAATTTCGCCGCCGACTTCGATCATGTAATTTTCCTCGCCAGCCGCATCCAATGTTTCGGCGACCATATCCACCGCCCTCCCCTTGGCAATTGCGGACAGATCCACATCAAGACCTGCAACGGCCTTGGTCACTGTGGAGGAGGCATCATCGAGCCTAAGATGCTGATAGCCGATTTTAGCCTTGGCTTCTTTGATGGCTTTGTCCGAGGGAGGGGTAAGCAGTTCCTTTTTGTCGTGAAACCCCCAAAGGCGAATCAGCGGCCCAACCGTGACATCAAATGCCCCGCCGGTCATAACTGAAATATCAATAGCCCGATGCAGCACCACCAGCACTTCGGGATGGACACGGACCGCCTCTCCCATTGCCGCTTCATTGAGACGGTAAATATCTCCGCCTCTGTGATATGGGGACATTTGAGAGTTCACCATATCCAGCTTTTCTGAAATTATTTTAGCCAGATGCGCTTTTCGTTCATTTGAAAAGTCACTGCCCACAACTTTCACCTGCCAGGTGGTGGCCATAGTATTACCCGACAGGACCAGTGTTTCAAGTTGTGCAGTCTGTTCGGACCACAGGAATCTAAAAAACACAGCCATCCCCACCAGCAAGGCCGCTGCGAGCATCCGTCGTTTGAATTGGGTAGTCAGGAAATTCTTCTTTTGATGTGATTCAACCGTCATCGGACGGATAGTAATGATTCCCGGCTAAAAAACAATCACTCGGGTCCCTTTTTCAGTTTCGGTATCAAAATCCTCGCTTTCGAAGGGCCATGATGTCGGAGTGGTCCACTCGTAAAGCCAGCGGGCGTCATCACTGGGAAGGTTGACACAGCCATGACTGACGGGATGGCCGAAATTCCGATGCCATGCGGAATGCAGCGCGAAACCACGTTTGGGGATGTAATACATCACCCATTGCACATCATCCACCCGAAGATGACCGCCGTACATATTCATGGTTTGCAACCGTCGTTTCCATTTCACGCGGTAATTCCCAGGTTCTGTATTTCCTTTTTTCCCGGTAGACGCCAGGGCTATATAAACCAGTGATGTCCCCTCATAGGCGGTAACAATCTGTTCAGCCAAATCCACTGCTATCCATTTTTCGTTGGGCTCAGGCGTAAACGAAATCGAGGGCAACCGAACTCGCCCCACATCATCGTCCCGCATGTGGCTGCCATCGGGCAAGGACACCCAGCCAAAGGATTCCGTGAGCAACGTCGTCCCCATGACGGGATCGAACTGCCGCCATGTTTGAACCATTCCAGCTGCCTCATCTGGCGCATTATGACTCACCGCGTTGTCGTTGATCACATAGCCTAAAATAAACGGTTTTCCCCTGACGACCTCATGCCCCAGTGATACCACCGGCGACATTTTCTCCACGTTATCTCCCTGAATATATTGACCATCCCGGGTAATAAGATACCGTGTTCCCCCCCGTACAATTACATCCTTCACCGCCAGCACAGTGCCTTTATAGAGAAATTTGCCCGGTTGCCGCTGGCCGAATCGCTGCCGGTTGGGGAACGAGTTCGCACCGCCTTTGCCAACAATGTAACGATCTATTCCAGCATCAATATCAGGATTATCCGAAGGAGCAACAGCCGGTTCGAGCGCAGTCTCCCTGAGGCCGGACAGGCACAAATATCCGCCGTTTTGAAGCCGTCCCCATCCCTTTTTGCAGCCACGATACTGAGTAATCTTTTCCACTTCCAGCACTGCACCATAGTTTATTCTGGCCACAGGAGGAGTTCCGCGGTTGGGGCTTCCGTACACGACAATCTGACGAACAGTGCGCATCCGTATTGTCTCAGTGGCATCAACAAAAAATGGAAGGAAAAACAGAACGCCCGACATCACCATGGCCGCAAGCCAACGAGGATACTGATGGTCATAGGTGTCCATTTTATTGTTATGCGCATCGCATTTAGACAGCTTTAGTATTGCAATGATTGTATGAACCAATTGAGGAATCTCTGCGGAAGTAAGATTAATCCACCATTTTTTCGAGGGCGGACAAGTCAGGAAGTTCATCGAGATTTGGTAACAGAACGATTTCGATTCGACGATTCTGTGCACGGCCGGTTGCGGTTTCATTGCTCGCGACAGGCTGAGTATCTGCATAACCTGCCGCCGAGAGATTTTCCGAGTTCATACCGTTTTCAATCATATGTTCAACAACGGATACCGCACGCGCAGCCGACAGCTCCCAATTGGATTTAAATTTCGAGCTGGAGATAGGTTTATTGTCGGTGTGCCCGGCCACCTGAAAATTTCGGTCATCAATGGTGGCCAGTACGCTCGCCACTGCAGCCAGGGCTTCGCTGCCTTCGTTGGATAATTTGGCGCTGCCGCTTGGAAACAGGATGGCAGAATCCATCTCGACGAGCATTCTGTTGTTAACAATCTTGATTTTAATTTTACCGGATTCAGTGAGTTCCTTGAACTTAAGTAGCATATCTTTGAACAACTTGATGCGGGCCTGGGCTTTTTCAATGGCAGCCGCATTGGCGTCCCGTTCGTCTGCCAATTTCTGAAGCTGAGCCTGCAGCGCATCAAGTTCTGCTGCCAGTGATTCGCGCTCCGTCTTCATTTTGGCAATACTCGCCTCCAGATCTTTATTGGCAGCTCTTGTTTGCTCAATGACGTTTTGCAGATTCGCCATATCAGCATCGTATTTTTCCTGAGGAATGCCACATCCAATTGCTAAAAGGAAGACAAGCAATGCAGGCAGTGACCACCACGTTTTTTTCTGAAAGTGCATAATAATTCCTTTCCTCACCGGTTTCGGCGAAATCGCTATTCAATCGAAGCCTCATTATCGACAGAACCCGCCACTAAATCAAGGCTGTATTGAGACAAACACCTCTATTGTGATAATGTTTTCCAGTATTTGACAATTTTTTCATTACCGCAGCTGTTAATTTTGTCCGATAGATCCGCACGGACGCGATACTGAAATCGGGCCATACACGCAAGTGCTGGGGCCACGGTTTCTGCGGTTGCAGCCGACTGAATAATCTCCACTACCAGTGATTTAAGGTCGGCAGACGGCTTGACAACCTGATGACTGCGCGCGTTTTCGCATAGAAGCGCGACGGCAACGCCGCGAACAACCTCTGATTCATTCTCGGTGGCCAGCCGGCCAATGGTATTTAGATAGTTATCTGACAGAGGCAGCGAAAGCATTTGCATGGCTGTCACTTGAATGTCCACATCGCTGTTGTTTATCGCTGCATCTATCGCACGAAGTGGCTGATTCGTCATTTCTGCAATTCTGGCGGCACACCGAATGGCAGCGACGCGAATATCTTTCGACAACGCATCGTTCATTGCAATCTCTGACAACATATCTGTCATCTGTCTGCTTTGTTTGGAAACGGGAATGCGAATGCCGTGTCTCATGTCGAACGCGCGCTCAAGGGCCACAAAAATCGATTGCGCGGCTGTACTTGCGGATTGTCTTTCTGCGGCGCTCATAAATGATACCAGGTATGGCATGTATTCCCATGGCTCCGACACGTACGCGGCAGCATCGAGAGCGACACGACGGTATACGCGGCTATTTCCGTACAATGCTGCCTTGAAATCGCTTAACGTGAGCTTCTGTGCAATCAGTGCAAATGTGGCATCGGTCACCGCGCCCTCTCCACGGGCGAGCAAATCCATTCCTGCCCTGGAAACGGATTCATCGCTTTCCTCACAGTATATGGCGATGCTGAACAGATGAATAAACAATACAATTTGAACTATCGTTGCGAATCGATTCATGAGTTTTCATTAACCGCTTATTCGTATTTATTCAAGAACGCAATGTCAGCTGTTTACAATAGGCTGAATTCCCAAAAGACAATTCATTGCGTTGGTCCCGCCCCGGAAAAATTGTGGAGCGCAACTATTCTACACTCTCCCAAAGGTAGCTGGTGACTTATCGCCACAGACGCGACACGACGCAGACCGCTGTATACGCATCGATTTTTCCCTCATGTTTGCACCATCAAACGCAAACAGCTTACCCGTATCATCACCCATCCCCGCCAGAAAACGAATCGCCAACAGGGCCTGACGCGTCCCGATGACTCCAGCGGTGACGCCAAGTATGCCCAGCCCCTGCGGCGCTTCAAGCGACTCCGGCAACGTGGGAAAAAGGCAACGCAGACAGGCCTGACCCGTTTGATAAAGATACAATTGTCCGCTCATCCCGGTCGCGCCCGCATGAATGAACGGCGTGCGCTCTCGAACACATACATCATTGATGACGAACTTCGCACCAAAGCTGTCTACAGCGTCCAAAACCAGGTCGCTTCCGGTTATCAATTCCCCCAGATTATTGGCCGTCACTCTTTCGCAAAGCCCTAAAATGGATATTTCCGGATTTATCTCACGCAACCTGTCAAGGGCTGAATCCACTTTTCGCCGCCCCAAATCGCCAACGCCATGGAGTATCTGGCGATTCAGGTTGGTTTCGTCCACCACGTCAAAATCCACCACAACAATATGGCCCACTCCCGCCGCCGCCAGATACATAAGCAGTGGTGACCCCAGCCCTCCAGCGCCAACCACCACCACTCGGCTTTTTCCGAGCTTCTCCTGTCCCGATTCACCAATTTCGGGCATCATAATTTGCCGTGCATATCTCGCCTTCGTCATTTTATCATCCTCGCGTGAAAATCAGGCATTCTAATACTACATTAAGCCCTGGCTGGTAAACCCATTTCATTTTTGGGCTGTGACATAATACGAATTTGCCGTATAACCATATTCCACTGAACATTTGCAGGGGTTTGCTTCCGGCGGATCGCGCAACTGACAATAGACGTTCATGGAAAACGGGGGAATATAAAATGAACACCGACGCCATTGTGTACGACCAAATGATGCAGGAGATTACATCGATTCCGCCACACAAGACACTCTCGCCATCTATGCCGATGGACGCTTACATACAGGAAGCGTTGCTGCTCCACCACTGGACGCAAGCCGACCACGACGCCCTGTTAAAGGCCGGCCTCTCTGAAACGCTGCTTGTTGATTTGCCGTATCGTGCCAACGCCGCACGTGAAGCACAGACAATCTGGCGAAATTTTCTGGAGGGTCAAAGTGAAGCACAGCAGCGATGGCGCATCGAAACCGCTGAGGCATACGAGCTTCGCGACGAGCTGATTCACGTGATGAAATATGCATATCGCGAAGAGGCAAATGCGATGTCAAAATTGATGCAAATCTGTGATTATGACAAAAATTTTGATTTAGTATCCGACCTGCACGAACTCGCCTCACTGGGACGCGAAAACCTATCGCCACTGCGCAACGTCGGATTCAATCTTGCCCGGCTGGAACAGGCAGCAGTGCTGAGTCACGGCATGCGTCAATTGATGGATGCCGCGGCGGGGACTGACACTCTGGTCAAAACGGTTCGCGACCAGGCATATACCTATCTAAAGGAGGCGGTTGATGCGATTCGGGAATGCGGACTTTGCGTATTCTGGCAAAATCCGGAAAGGCGCAAGGGGTACGAAAGCAACACACTACGTCGTAAAGAATACAGTCGGAACGACGTTACCCAACCCTATGTGGCCACCAAATCATTAGGCAAATAAAATAATCTCACAGCTACGCGGCAACCTTCCTTTTCCAGCTCTGCGGAAATCATCAGTTCTTCATCAAATTTAGTTTTCCATATGACTTTTCAAGATAAACCTGAACCTTTTTGAATCGTTTGGATCACATAATTCATGTAACCGTTACCTCTAAAAAAAATGCAACCGAATGTCGGTTGCAACGTTTTAATCCATGTCCGGCAGCGAACGAAAAACGGGAATTGCAATGAAAAGACAGGATGACGAAAAGCTGTACCAGGACGCCCTGGGAAAAATTGATGTGTTGAAGTTATATGACACATATTATGATGACATCTTTCGGTATGTATTGAATCGCACGGGAGATGTTGAGATGTCTCGGGACATCACCGCCGATGTATTCTTTAAAGTGTATCGGCACCGCTGGAAGTATGTGTTTACCAGCGCCCCTGTCTCCGCGTGGCTGTATCGCATTGCGGGCAACGAAGTGGTCTCTGCGCATCGCAACACAACACGCCGTCCTCTGCTGCTGGATGGCGAACTGCAGCACAGTGATGTTGTGCCCGTGGCATTGCGCGGAGATTTGCAGGAGGAAATACAGCAGGCGCAGGAACAGGTCAATCGCAATGCTGCTTTTCAACGGGTTAACCAGCAGCTGAAAAAACTGCCCTCTAAGTATCAGGAAGTGATTGTATTGAGATATTTGGAAGAAAAAAGCATAAAGGAAATCGCCCTCTTACTTGGAAAACGGGAAGGCACGGTAAAATCTTTAATATCACGAGGCATTAGCCAACTAAAGCGCATCAGCTTTACCGAGAAGGATTTTTTTGCGCAAAATGGGCTGCTCGTTGAAGCGCGCACCAATGAAGGAGTGAACTGATGATGAGTCAGCACCCTGTTGAATTTGATTTGAAAGCGGCCAGACTGACTGATATTCGGATGGATAAAAATCGGACTTCCACTCGACGGGCTTTGCAGTCCGCGACTGAATACAGCTGCGTGCAGGCAAAGAAAAAACGTGTGGTCAGAGTCATCTTTTCCATGGGGGTCACGTTTGGTTTTGTGCTGGGTATTGTATGCGTTTGGATGCTGCAGCCGGCACCACAGCCGACGGTGGTTAAAGTGGCCACCAATCTGGGTTCAATATGGTGTACATACAGCGACAACGCCACAGGAGGCAGTTCAGTAGTTTGGCCTCCGGAATCCACGGAGGGGCAAAACAACTTTGTAAAAAGCGCACCGGGGTATGGAGACAAAGGGTATGCTGTGCGTTTCAAAGGAAAAGCAGGAGAACGCAGCCGAGAGGGATTTATTGGGGTTAGTACCCGCCTGGGCCCCCCATGCCAGTTCACTGGCTGCAATGGCGTCAATATTCAGAAGTTTAATAAAATCAGATTTAAAATGAAAGGCGCGGTATCCAGCGGTGAACTGGTGCTGCTCATTTCGAATGATGACGCGGCCGTCAATTCGGAGACCGAAGCTGTGTCAATGTTGGCTTCCGCAGATGTCTATGAAGCACAAATAACTGAATTTGTTTCTGATGAATGGCGCACTGTGACCCTTGACCTGAGATCAGATTTTGCGTTTGTAAAGGATGATGCAGGGGGGGCGCAGAAAGCAGACGACATTTTGGCGGATGCCAAAAACCTGAAATGGCACGTGCGTAACGCCAAGGGTGCTGATGTCGATGTATGGATTGATGAGCTCGAATTCTTTTAAAACAGTAAACCGCAATCGATAAACTGTTTTCGGTTGCCTGGTTTTGATTCGCAAGGAGAATGGAATGAAATATACAACCCTCACCATCATAATACTTTCAATTTTGGTTTCGCTGCCTGTACTGGCTGGTAAAAAGAAATTGCACATCGACAGTTTTAGCGACGGCAACAACGCTTCCGAACAGGGGGGGTGGTGGTACGTATACGACGATGCGCGATTGGGCGGTAACACAGAAGTCACACCACTGGGCCCTCTGAACCCGACGAAATGTGGCGACAAGCAGGGGTTTGCCGCGCATGTGGAAGGCACCACCGGCAACAAACTCGGGTGGGACTATTTTGGATTTGGCGTCACACTGGCATCAGACTCCGGATGTCCTGGCGGTCAAAAAGTGGACATCAGCGGGTACAGCACCCTTGAATTCAAAATGAAAGGCGATGCCTCCGGCGGACGACTGACTGTCACACTGCTTCATACCAGTGACAAGTGTGAAGGTTTAGTGCCTGAGACGCTTACACACTGGGCCGACTATGAAGCCAGCGTTACATCTGAACTGACCGGCCAATGGACAACCGTGCGCCTTAACCTGCGCAACGATTTTTCCCAGCCCAAATGGGCCAAACCCGAGGACAAAGTATCAATTGAAGCCGTGCTCAAACAGGCCAGCCAGATTCAATGGCACTACTCCAGCGCCGACGGGGACAACCTCAGCGTATGGATTGACGACATTTATCTGTATTGATGGCGTTTACTCCGTCAGCGTCACTGTGCCTTTGAGCCGAATATCGGCGGATGACGCACCAATAAGAACTTCCATTTCACCTGGTTCAGTCACAAACTGACTGGCGCTCATGTCAAAAAAGCCAAGATCCTTCGCATGAACAGTGAAGGCCAGTGTTTGAACTTCGCTCGGTACCAGGCTGACTCTCTTAAATCCCTGAAGTTTCTTTATCGCGACTGGAACCGTGGCGTCCATGTCGCGAATGTACACCTGGGCCACTTCGTCCCCTTCTCTCTCCCCTGTGTTCATTACATCAAATGAAATGGCGATGTCCCCATTTACATCAGTCGATGGAGACAGGGTTAGATTGCTGTACTCAAACTGTGTGTAACTTAGGCCATATCCGAAGGGATACAGCACTTCTCCCTCAAAAAACATATAGGTGCGTTTGCCCTGGATGATGTCGTAATTGTCCATGGCAGGTAAATCCTCGATTGATTTAAACCAGGTTTGCGGGAGCCGTCCGCCTGGGTTCTGATTTCCAAAAAGCACGTCGGCAATGGCTTTGCCCGCTGCCTGTCCGCCATACCCCGCATTGATAATGGCAGGAAGGTTTTCGTCTGCCCAATTGATGGCCAGAGGCATGCCTGTGACCAGCACGAGTATGGTATTGGCATTTACAGCCTGTACAGCGCGCAACAGTTCCTCCTGAATAGCGGACAGCGTGATGTCGTCGCGATCCTTCTCTTCGTCGGCCACGCTCAAATCGGTTCCAAGGACGACAATTGCAGCATCTGCAGATGCTGCGATGGCCGTTGCATCCTCGATACTCGACGTTTCTGACTCTCCTGGAATCGCTGCCCCCTCGGCAAACAAAACGGATATGCCAAATTTTTCAGCTTCTGCTGTGATGCCATCCAAAGGGGTCACCGGCGCTGCGGCCGTACCGCTGTATCCGCCAAACACCAATCGATTCGCATTGGGGCCGATGACCGCGAGAGACGACACGGTGGTGCCTTCGAGGGGAAGAATTCCGTCATTCTTGAGCAGTATCATAGATTTGATGGCTGCTTTTTCTGCCAGCATCCGATTGTCGGGACTGTCCAGCGCAGAATTTGGGATGGCACGGTAAGGCACATTCTGGGGCGCATCAAATTCGCCAAGCATAAAACGCGCGGTAAAAAGCCGTGTCAGCGCCTGATCCACTTCGGCTTCGCTGATAACGCCCAGTGCAACGGCTTCCACAATATCCGCCTGATAACGATCGCCACAATTCAGATCCGTCCCCGCGGCAATGGCAACATCAGATGCTTCAATATCCGTTTCGGCGTATTTATGATTTTCCACAATGTCACGAATTGCCCAGCAATCAGAAACCACATATCCCCCAAATCCCCATTCGTTTCGTAGCACATCTGTTAGCAGCCATGAGTTGGCGCACGAGGGAATGCCGTTAACGCGATTGTAGGCACACATTACCGATTGCGCCCCTCCCTCCACCACTGTGGCTTTAAACGCCGGCATATAAAATTCACGGAGGTTGCGTTCATCCATATCTGACGATCCGGTGTGGCGCGTCGCCTCAATGTTGTTCGCAATAAAGTGTTTGGGGGTAGACACCGTTTTTAAAAATATCGGATCGTCGCCCTGCATGCCGCGCACGAATGCGACTCCCATGCGAGAGGTCAGATACGGGTCTTCGCCATAGGTTTCCTCATTGCGACCCCATCTGGGGTCTCTCGCCAGATTGACAGTGGGACTCCAGTAGGTCAGTGGCTTTTTCTGCACATTGTTTTTCACTCGCGCCTCTGTTGAAATGACAGTTGCGACCTCGAATACCAACTGATCGTCAAAAGTGGCTGCGAGCGAAACAGCCTGAGGAAAAACAGTGGCAATCCCGGCTCGGGCCACGCCATGCAGCGCTTCGTTCCACCAATCATGTTCTTCGATATTCAGTCTTGGAATCGCTGGCGCCCGATCTCCCATTTGCGACGCTTTTTCCTCGATAGTCATCCTGGCCACCAACGCTCTGGCGCGGGACACAAAGTCCGTATCCACAGCCGTCAGCGCGGTGTCAGTATCGATATTGGCGGTATCGCTCTCCCCTGCGGTAGCGGTTTCGGTATCGGCTGCCGTGTCAGCATTTGTATCGGGTAAATCCGTTGATGCGGTCCCCGTTTCCACGGAGTCTGTGCCAGGATAGACTGAATCGCCGTCGCTGTCGTTATTTTTAGAGAGAGTTGTGCACCCCATAGGGGAGACCATCCAGATTATCCATGTCAGGTATATCATCCCACTTCTGGCAGACCCATTTATCATCCGTTGCTCCTTCGTTTATCACCGCATACATCACATACGTCACGTACGTCTTTATGATTATCGTTTTTTCCAGCTCGCATATATCACCGCAGCCTTCAAAAGTCGATTCAATCCCAAACCGAATCTAATCGGCCGCAGTTCCGAGCAGCGAAGTATTTGAAAATAAATTTTAGTATTTAGTCGATGATAAGGATGGTGTTTCCACTGTATCGCAAAAATTATTAACAGCAACAATCTGAATATGAAAACATAATACTTCTTACGATAGATTGCATATCCGATGGGAAGCAAAGCACCACCATTGTTGCACCTGAGTGTGTGCCTGGGATGAGCGACGATCACTCAAAACAGACAATCAAGCCATGTCCGGAGGGGGATCCAGATAACCGATTTCCGGGAGGTTTCGGTATTTGCCAGCGAAATCGAGGCCGTATCCGATTACAAACTTATCAGGCACTTCGAAGCCCAGATAATCGATGGGAACCTCGACTTTGGTGCGAGAGGGTTTGTGCAGCAATGCGGCCAGCGCCAGCGACGCGGGATTTCGAGTACGCAAATTTTTGATCAGATAATCAAGCGTAAGCCCGGTATCCACAATATCCTCAACAATGAGAACGTGCTCCCCCATGAGTGGATGTTTCACATCCATGGTAATTTCAACCACCCCTGACGTGGTCATTCGATCACCATAGGATCGCAGACCGATAAACTCCACATTTATGGGCAATTCAATGGCCCGTACCAAGTCAGCGGCAAACACATAGCTGCCTTTGAGCACCACCAGTACGGTGAGTGGTTTCCCCTTGTAACTTTGGGTAATTTGAGCGCCGAGCGTCAAAATTCGCTGCGCAATTTCACCACGGGAAAAAAGGGGGTGGTAGTTGGGAGGCAAAAAGGACATCACAATTTTACAGCGCCATGTTTCTGGCAAGACGTGCGTTCGGTTCTTCGGTATTGGGTTCAAACGACTCGCCCGTGATCTGATCACACGCTGCAATATATCTGCGCGCCGCCTCCACTTTAATCTCATCGGGAATGTGCGGCAGGGGACCATCGCCAACAAAGTTTTTCTCCGTTTTAAGCCACACGCGCACATATTCCTTGTCCAATCCCTGAGGATTTTCACCTTTTTCGAACAACTCCTGATAGGTGTCGGCCTGCCAGAATCGGGATGAATCCGGTGTATGCACTTCGTCGATAACAACGATACGCCCATCAGCCGTTTTACCGAATTCGTACTTGGTATCCACCAGAATCAGTCCCTGTCTGGCGCAATGCGCTTGTCCAAAGGCAAAAAGATCCAGGCTCATTTGGGCCATGGCATCGAAATCTTCGGCAGAAATGCGCCCAATAGCCAGAATTTCATCACGGGACACCGATACATCGTGATCACCCTGCTCTGCTTTGGTCGATGGTGTTAAAATCGGTTTCTCCAATTTCTGATGAATCTTAAGCCCATCCGGCAACGGATTACCGCAAAAATTCCGAACGCCATTTTTATAATGTGTCCAAATTGATGTTGATGTTGAGCCTGTAATATAAGCGCGAACAACCATCTCTACTGGCATGGGCGTACAATCTGCCACGATCATCACTGCGGGATCCGGCGTGGAAACCAGATGATTGGGGACCATCCTCGCCGTTTTTTCGAACCAGAACGCCGCCACGCGGTTCAGTACCTGACCCTTGTACGGAATCGTTCCCAAAACCCTGTCGAACGCCGAAATTCGGTCACTGGTGACAATGTAACGCATACCATCTTTCACGTACGAATTTCGAACCTTTCCCTTTTGCGGTTCTCCATACCCCTCGAGACTGGGGTCATCAAGTGTTTTTTTTAGTCCTTCTTTTAATATTTGTTCACTTACCATGTTCTCTCCAACAGAATATTTATGTGTCATCTACCATACGGCGTGTTACCACAACCGCAATACGGGTTTTAAATCGCGCCATTCATAACATAAAATTTGCGCTTCATCCCGGTTTTTGTGTTATTGCCATTACTTATAAATGTTATTTTTTCTGACTCGAAAAATAATGCCGCAAATGTTTTGCGCACTTTCCACCGCATTTTTCTCAGTGCTGGTACCGGAGACCGTGCACGCCGGGCGAGGTCATGGCACCACTGTACTCCTTGCCAGGGATACACAAATGTCAGGCTTCGAGCGCCGCATTAAAGCCGAACTCGAAGTGGCCGGATTCAATGTCAAACTCTTCGATATGGATTTTAGAGAAGACACACAAAGAATACTTGATTTGCGGGCTCACGCGCTCAACGCGGCTGCAGCGATTGTATGTCGCCAATCTGCGGGGTTTGTCGAAATATGGATAGCGGATAAAGTCACCAATAAGACCGTATTGCGACGTATTCAGATCCCGGCAGACGAAGATGCCGAAGCATTTGTGGCCATCAGCACAGTGGAACTTTTGCGTGCCAGTCTGCTCGAGATTCATACGGTCGCAGAATTGACCGGAACCGTAAGACCAACCCCAGAAATTGAAAAGCTGATAGCCCCCAAACCCGGTGACAGATCATCCATTCGTGCCATATCCGGCACCCCTCCGCCCCGTTTCAGCCTGCAAGTCAATCCTGCGGTTCTTATTCTTCGTTTTGAGGGGAATCCGCTGATTAACATCCAACTGGGATTCGCCATGGTGCTGCATAAACAGTTGGAGTTAAAACTCCACGGCCAGACACCGGTAATACCGCAGCGGTTTTCTGAAGATATTGGTGAAGTGGCGGTGCGGGCGGGATACGCGGCACTGGGGCTGAACTGGATTTTGGTGCATCCCCGATATCTGGCCAGCGGCGATATTGGCATGGGCATGGCGCTTGTCGCATGTCGCATCGAAGGGGAACCTTTTGAGCGCACCACCGCAGATAGCAACTCATACCCCACAGGGTCTCGTCAAACATACTTTCTTCCAGCGCCATATATCGTGTTTGGTATGGATGTCCGCCTGACTAAAACGGTTCGTATTCGTCTCGAAACCATGGCCGGCTGGTCCCTGTCGCCTATTTCCATCACGGTAAACAAAGAGGAAGTCGCCATTATGGGCCATTTCCTGATCAGTGCGGGCCTGGGGCTGATGTTCCTGCTGTAATTCAGTTGCCGCCTCTCCATCCCCAAAAAAAGCATATTTTTTTTCAGTCGGTTCTCTCCGATGTGATGTCCGGGATTTGTTCCTGTAAATACCTCAAAAGGAGCGTGACTGAATGAAAATTTATGCAAATTATCTGATTCTCGCCGCCTGCTATATGCTGGCAGGCACCACAATTGGCTGCGACGGCGAAATTTTTGATACCGTTGAACGAAAAAGCGATACCGAAACTGGCCAACCTCCCCAAAACCAGGGTTCAAACATGTCGCAGACCCCGGTTGATATGGTATCCAGTGCGGAGTCGCCTGTTCAAACTGTTGTGGATACAGATTCCGCTGCGGGTAATACGCCTGAAACTGGTGCCGCCCTATCCACCGATAGCGCTGCGTTGTCCAATAGCGTTACAGACACTGCTGAACCGGCATCGTCCCCAAACGCCAATGCCGAAAATTGTGTGGCGCCGTCCAGAGAGGACTACATGGCCAGCCATGGTATCACCGCCGATAACAGAGATTTGACTGATCCCAATGTGGTAACGGCAAAGGCGTATACCCAGCTTTTCATTTTTGACAAATCCGGCAGTATGGATAGCGCATGGAATGAAGATGGCGGTTCAAAATGGGACATTGCCCGAGATACTATGATTGCCGCCGTTTCTCCATTTCAACAGTATTTAAGTGCAGGGGCCATATTTTTTTCGCTGGAGGACGGCACGCATGAAGTCGCCTTAATCGACTCAGGAAAACAAATAGACTATGCCAGCGCCACCGATTTTCTGGATATATGGGACGAAAACATGGGTATGTACGCAGCAGGTGGCGGCACCCCGCTAATGGATGCATTGGAAGCGGCCAATGATGCAATTGCCCACGCCTGCGAACTGGGTCTGTTAAACTGGCCTTTTGAAATCACTCTGATTACGGATGGAATGCCCGATTACTGGAATTCACAGAGAGGCCTTGAACTCGTTAAGGATTGGTACGACCACGGCATTCCGACATCAGTGGTCGGCATGCCAGGTTCGGATTCCGCAACGCAGATTCTGTCGGACATCGCCGCTGTTGGAAGTGGCGGCGAACTCCAGATTGATGGCACTGTGGACAATTCCACCGCTACGGCAGAAGAAATTGTATATACACAGGACAGTACTGTGACTGATTTTGAAGAAGATATGATGCTGCTGGTGGAATAACGAGGGCTATGATGGTGCGCGCTTAATCTTGCAGGTGAAAGTTGCGATTTACGGGAATCTGAATCCCACCATAAATTCAAATCCATACCCGCGCCCAAAATTGATAACCTTTGACACCTGTTCCTCCACAATCTGATTCAGCGTCTCATCCGGCGACCAATCCGGACCGGCATTGGGAGGAGGCTCGATGCCAAGACGATCAGCCAGCGCCGTCCGGTCGCTTTCACTTTCCAAATCGTAGTCATTCCAGTCAATGGATTCGACATCATTCTGAGTGATGCCATACTGCGACTCCAGGTCGGCGTACAGCGCATCCTGATCCGGCATTTTTTTACGAATACCTGTCACGCCGAGCATAAACGCGAATTCAACAACAATTCCAAGATGTTTGGCAACGTACCATGTAAATCCAGCGGGGATTCGGCCATAAATATCGGCACCATACTCGATACCATCGCCAAAAAGATACGTTCCGTGAAAACCAATTCCCAGATGAGGGAAAAAGCTACCCCATGATCCACGGAACATAAGGTTCATCTGACCTCCGGCTGCCAGCAGGCTACCCGACACACCACTGCTTAAATCCTCGCTGAAACTGCGGATGTCACCACCAATCTTTTGGTATGCGAGCAACGGGACAAGTTCAAACGCGAGCCCGTCACCTCCCATGTCGAGATGCAGTTTCAGTACAAATGAGTTTCGTTTATCAACATTAAAAGAAAGACCATCATACTCAAACTCAGATTCCGGGAAGTAGGCGTATCCAATCTGCGGGGAGAAGGAAAACGGAGCGAACGTCTGTTCGTCTTCACCAGAAGGAGAAGACACCGGCGCAGGCGGCTGAGTAATCGGTTCCGACGCGGGCGGCACTGATTCGTCAACCGGGGTGGGGGGGCCCTCAACAACGGGTTCAGGTGGTGCTTCAACAGGCGCCAGTGGTTGCGCAGGGACCGTGGTGATGCCAGTCAGATTCGCTGGGGTATTTGCAGCGCTGGGACCAGCTGGCGGTAGAGTGGCAGGCGCCAATGGTTGAGAAAGTGGCGGCGGACCGGCAGGTGAAACCGGTGGTGATTCGACCATAGGCGGCTCCTCAACCGGTGTGGGAGGTTCCTCCAGTGCAGGGGGGGAAACTTCGGCAGGGGGTGGTTCTTCCGTTGGGGGCAGTTCTTCGGCCGGAGGTTGGACTTCATCCGGGGCTTCCGACATCGGCGGTGCCTCTATGGCGCCGTCATCGGCGAAAGCCGTCGTGCCTTGAGTTATCGGCAAAAACAGAAAGACAAGGGCAGCCACGGCAGGCACGTGTAATTTCATAGGTACTCCTTTGAAAAGATTTTTCTTTCTGGACAAACCATCGTAAAATCGCCTACACCAAGTCTAACACAAGATGCAGGGTTGCGAAGCGTAAGAAGGAGCTTTCCGATGGAAATTTCAGAAAAAATTAAAATCTGCAAAGTTGTTGCACAGGCGGTTCTCGCAGATGGACAAATTACCGATGAAGAAGATGGCTTCATCAAAGCCCTGATGGATAAATATGCACTCACCGATGAGCAGCGTAACGCTGTGATGGAGCGCAACATCGATGACGATCCAGCCTCTCTCGTCGAGGGTATAACAGCATTTTCATCGAAAAACGAGCTTATCGTTGAACTGGTAATGGCCGTTGCCGCAGACAATAAATTGACTAAAACCGAAACCCAGCTTCTAAACACAGTCGCAGCGGCCATTGGCGTCGACGAAGCAGACATGGCCATGCTTGTTAAAAATGCGTTGATGTAGTTCGTCCAGGACGTTACGTCCGCTCATATAAATGGATACCGCGTAATGATTGAGGTGCTTTGTGTAATGACAGCCGGCGCGGTTGGCGCTCTGGCACGGTGGGGGACGGACAATCTCTCAAGACACTATCTGGGTGCGGCGTTCCCCTGGGGCACCCTGTTTGTCAACGTACTGGGGTGCTTTCTGTTTGGTCTCTTCATGCAAATCGACGCCCAGAGCGGCGGATTTTCCAAACCGCTAAAACTGGTTGTCACCAGTGGGTTTCTTGGCGCGTTCACCACTTTTTCCACGTTTGGATTCAACACATGGATTTTTATTAAAGACGGTCATTACACATCGGCGTTGCTCAATATTGGCACCAATCTGATATTGGGTATTCTGGCAGTATGGGGCGGCGCCACAATTGCAAAATTCCTGAACTGACGTTTTTTTTTACACTCAGTAAATACATGAATATACGGCACTATTTTGCGTGAAATTGTTTGTCAAACCACTCTAATTTGTATACGATTGCGCAGATTTTCAATCGTAAACGTTTACTGAAAGGTACCCTTGATGCCGAAAATGTTCCGAAGCATATCAGTTTTCGTCGTTATATTGAGCTTTATCCCGATAAGTCTTTGGGCTCAAAGCAATCGTCTCGTGCGAAGCGGTCATGGTATGTCCCAATCCCTTTTTGATCCCGCAATTGACACGAAAGGGCACATTACAGTTGATGGCAGTCCTGTGCTTCCTCATCTTCGCTTTTCTCTCGGCCTGCTGCTCGATTTGGGTTTTAATTCATGGGTAGCTGTGGAGCAGAATGATACGCCTATCGAGGATGAAATACCCACTACTCACAGTGGCGAGTTCACAACAATAGACGGATATAATCACATCACACTCGACCGCATGGTGTCCGCCCGATTTCAGGCCAACTTTGGGTTGTTCAACCGATTTGCTGTTGGTCTTCAAATTCCATTGCTTGTGCCAGTGGGTCAATATTATTCCTTTGACGCTGAAGGTTACGAAGATCAAACCCATTGGTCCAACAAAGGGACGTTCGGGGACATTTCTCTGCACATTAAAGCTTCCATACTGCGATCCGATTGGCATCCGTTTGGTCTCGCGTTCATTGCTCAGTATTTTATTCCCACAGGCAAGTCCGAATTACTTACCGGCGAACCTGGCGGCGGTGCATTTGCATTTAAGGCGATTTTGGATGCTGAACCGTTTTCCTGGTACCGAATTGGGTTTAACGCAGGCGTCCGGCTGCCGCTTGGTGCAGAAGAGCGCAATCTGCTTAGCTGGCATCGTGGCGATGATGCCTATGATGATATTGAAGGTCACGTAAACGGATGTGATGGTGACTGTCAGGACAATGAACCTCGCGAATTGTTTAAATATGGTTCGTCCTTTTACTTCGGCGTCGGTCAGAGTATTACGATGTTTCCTGAAATCATGGACCTGGTGCTGGAATTTTACGGAAATCAACTGATTTCCCAAATGGGCAATACAAAATATCTGTCATTGGAGGCATCCGGCGCGCTCAAATTTTTCATCGAGGAAAGCTCTTATCTGATGGCAGGATATGCCCATGGTATTCCGGTTGCCGATACCCAATCCGGTTATGCATATCAGAACATGGAACATCGTATGTTCCTGGGATTTTGCTACGAACCGTCCATGGATGTACTTATTCGCGACGAAGACATGGATCGTGACGGAGACGGTATTCCCGATAAGAGCGATGCATGTCCCGACGATCCAGAGGATTTGAACGGAATTGAAGATGATGACGGTTGCCCCGAAAACGATATGGACGGTGACGGCATCAAAGATAAGTTCGACCGTTGCCCACTGGTGCCCGAGGACCGTGACGGTGATCGCGATGACGACGGCTGCCCAGAGTCAAACGAATACGTGGGTGCTGCAAACGCTGGTCCATCGCAGACATCTGACCGCGATATGGACAGGATAGTCGATGTAAACGATCAATGCCCTGATTCACCTGAAACCTACAACGGTTTCAATGACGAAGACGGCTGCCCGGATGAAGGCGATGTCGTTGTGACCGCCGGCGAAATCCAGATTTTAAAGAAAATATATTTTGAGTACAATTCTTCAACTATCAAACCCATTTCTTACCCAATTCTGGACCAGGTGGCTGCGACAATCATTAACAATCCGCAAATCACAAAAATCGAAGTTCAAGGCCACGCTGATGAGCGGGGAAAAGACAGCTACAACCTGAAACTCACCAAACGTCGCGCGCGTTCGGTAAAAAAATACCTTACGGGAAAAGGTGTTCCGGATGCGAAACTTCAATCACAGGGATATGGCGAGTACTGCCCCATTGATGAGTCAGGTACCGAGAAAGCCTGGGAAGAAAATCGCCGCGTTGAATTTAAAGTGGTTACGCTTAATAACAAACCCACTGGAATTAAACTCGGCTGTGCGCTTTCTGATCAAAAAGGTGTGAAGTAAACGTTTCACTGCCCCAGCTCCCGTTTGCCCCTGCCCTCTTCCCACATTGCTTTTTGTTTTGCACTTGCCCAGCATGATTTGATTGCTATTTAGTCATGACATTAACTGAATTTATCAAGACGCCTGCCGTTAGATTCAGTGCTCATTGCAGAGGCGTTCTCCTGGCTTTCCCCTGGTTGCTTTTGCGGCACATCATCAGCAGGCTGATTGCCTTTACTTAGGTAAAGAAGCTTGTTGCATACTGATGAACGCGCCAACCTCGCTTCCGAAAACTTGAATGTCACCGTTGAAACGCACATCGTTTTCTTAATTCAGGTCAACAGGTTTTGTAAAAAAACTCTGAGTCGGCAAGGTTTCCAACTATTTCGGCGGGCACCATCCGCGTCCTTTTAAAGATACGATGTCACGGTGGACCTTTTGGACGCCAAAAAACCAAGGTATCACAGGCTGTAATGCAACACATCAATAAACAACAGTCTTTTGCGCCTGATAGTGTTCTTCCACGGACGAGGCGCATCCTACAATAGGCAGGTACTGTTGGTCGTTGCGGTAAACATGCAGCTCTGCGATTGTCAAAGACCGCAAATGATAAGTTGCAAACAATAGGGGAATAGGGGAATGAAGCAAATCAGGTGAAATGAGGAGAACTACTCAGCAGAACCAGCGTTATTGGCTTTGTTGGCTTTGTATTCTTCGAAGAGTTCCTCTGAATTGATACCACTTGCGGTAATGGCGGGAACGGGCTCACGAGAACAGTTATCGTCGAGAGGTCCGAACATATTATCCTGCTCCTCACCCATGATTTTTAACAATTTGGCCATCTCTTCCAGACGGGAAATGTATGCATTAAAATGCGACTGAGTGGCATTTTGCAAAACGGATTTTTTGGATTGCGCACCAACCGGGATCACATAGGAATCCGGCTCAGTGGTCAACTTGTCGTCCGCGCCTTCAGGATTGTAAAGCTTCCGTTTATCGCTAAAGGAACCTGGCTTGGCTTGAATCTGGATTTCGTCGCCTTCCGCTGCGCCAAGTAAAACGATATTACCAGTAAGTGCGCCATTGTTGTTTTTATCGCGACTGAAAATCACACCGTAATTAGCCTGCATCAGCTTAGCAAACTCCTCACCGGCTGCAGACAATGCTTTCTCATCGTTATTGGTCGCAGCGCGATGCTCTGCAATCAGATTGGCCAACTGATCCCAATTGCGAAACAGATTGGCCATCATCTGCACAACCAATGGATTGAGCGCTTTATAATTGCGTTCTGTAAAGAGGCGTGCATCAAATGGATTGCCTTTAACCTTTTGAGCCAGCAAAGCAACGTGTGCCTTATTGAATTTTTTCTGCTGTGCATCAGCCAGAGCAGTATTGACTGCCGCCTGCACCTCTCCGTGAAGATTACGCAGCTCCTTCATTTCGTATTGAATGATCCAGGCATCGGCAAGTACCTTATTGAGAACACCGCGCTGGTTCACCGCAAGTCCGGCGCCGTAACCGATGCCAAAGAACACTAAGCCCAGGATGGCGCCAATAACGAAAAGCGCTTTGGTGTTTTTTCCTGGCGCCAAATCGCCAAGCCCTGCGGAACCCATATCAGATGCGGCATCAATAGGGGCGCTGAAAGAACCAGGCGCCGGTCCGCTTTGTGCAAACGGATCTCGTGCCATCTCTTTTTGTCGCTCAGCTTCCTGCTGTTTTTTAATAAAATCGGGCACCGCACCGCCAGCTGCAGGGCCAGGCATGGGGGCAACACTGGGCCCGCCAATACCGGGGAGACCGCCAGCCGGTTTTGCGCCGATACCGGGGAGACCACCGGCGGGTCGCTGACCAATGCCGGGGAGACCGCCCGCTGCCGGGGCAACGGAACCGAGACCTGGAAGTCCACCTGGCGCAGGTGCTGTCGAACCAAGGCCGGGGAGGCCGCCACCCACGGGCCTTGCCCCCAGACCTGGCAAACCGCCAGCGGGTCTGGAACCGAGTCCGGGTAAACCGCCTGCTGCAGGAACAGTACTGGTTGGTTGTAGTGGAGCACCTGCTGGAGATGCGCTAGTTTGTCCTAAGTTTTTCTGGTCGCTCAACGTATTCCTCCCAAGCTTCGACGCGTCAGAAACTTCCCTGGAAGTTTCGCTATTTTGTACTGTGAGGCAGCATTACTGCCTGGGGCGCCTCCAGCCTGAACTGTCGGCTAAACTCCAAACAGTTGTTTGGCGGCCAAACATTACTGACAATTCCCCTTCCTTGTCAAGGCATCTGATCGTATAAAGTAATGGAAATATCAACACTTTAACAGTGCAAATTTACCTACAGAGGAACTTAACAGAATCATTACAAATCATGCCCTGTCTGAAGGATTTTCCATTATTTATGCCACAGAAATCGACAGCCTATTTCTCTTTGATAACAGCAACTGCGGCGCTTTTTTTCTTCGCACCATCAGTATGTTCATCCACCGATTTATCGGTCGATTACCAGGGTAAATTCGGAATTGGTGCAGAGCTGGGATATACTCGCCTTCCACTTCGGAACCGTCATGCGCCAGACCACGTGCCTGGAATATCTGGCGGATTTCGAATCTTCTGGGCCATTACCAACGCCATCGGTCTCGAAGCATCAATCATCGGAAGCAATCTGCGCGACTATGAACCGTTAATGTCCATTCCCTCCGAAGACGAGACGCTTGCACCCCAGGTCGTTGCCTATCCCAAGGTATATCGTCCGCAGCAGCAACAGTTGTCAGTCGGGGTTATTTACAATCTCGATATTTACAGACTCACTCCCAGTATTTCAGCCGGATTTGCACGAATGCGCACAGGCGCATTTTCGGTGGAACGCGGTGCAACTGTAATGGACAATCATTTATATCTGAATTTAGGTGCAGATTATCGTATTACCTCGTATGTCTGGGCCGGTTTCCATACGCGTTTCAATCTTGCCCTAAGTGAAAATGCCCCTTATTCCGGCCCGATTGGCTTTATGATTAGAATTACTGCGGTTTGGACAATTGAAAGATTGAGTTCCTCATTTAAAAAAAGGTAAAAAGTAGCCAATGAAGCCCGTACTCACCATCTGCCTCCTTCTAACAATGGCTTTGTTGTCCTGTGGCGGCAACCGGCAGAGGCCTACTAACCCACACCACGGTGCTTTTTTTCGTTCAGAATGGCAGCCAATTTACCTTGCAGGTAATGATACATCATTAACATCCGCAACAATATCCGCAACATCCGCCTCCCATGCAAAAAAGGAAACCGAGACATTTCGCGCAACTGGGAATGCCATGCGTGACGCCATCGTACGCGAGGCGCTTCAGTTATACCGCTCGGGAAAATCGGCAGAACACTATGGCGACGGCGATGTGGCCGACGTTTTCAACAAGGCCGGGTATCCCGGCTGTTGGCAGACGAACGATGATGTGCCGAAAATGGTAAAGAAAGCGGTTCAACTAAAGGCTTATCGCACCAAAGAAAAACCGGAGCCCGGAGATTTGTTGCTTTTTCACAACCAGACAGATCGAAATCGCAATGGCAAATCTGATGACTGGTTTACCGGTGTGGCCATCGTTGTTGAGACGGGGCGTCACACTCATTTGGCGGTAACACGCACCGGTGGTCAACCCATAAAAATTTTCATTTCCCCGAATGGGCCAATGGTCCGGACTTATAAAGGCACAACCGTAAACAGCTTTGTTCGCCTTCCTGGTCCCCATGATCCGCTGGACGCCCAGTATCTGTCCGGGCAGCTGTACGCAGGATTCATTGATTCCGAAGTGATTGTCTCCCGGCGCGATGTCAAATAATTGTCAAACAAGCAAGGCATCCCAACGATATGAGCAAGGAACGAATTGACAAATTGATGGTTGAACAACAACTCGCACCGACCCGGCAAAGGGCTCAGGCACTGCTGATGGCTGGGCAGGTGTTGGTGGACGATACCGCAGTCACCAAAGCGGGGACCCTTGTGAGTCGCGTTGCGGCCATTCGTATTCGCGGCGAACAGAATCCCTATGTTTCAAGAGGCGGACTAAAGATGGCGGGTGCGCTCGATCTGCTGCATATCGATGTGTCGCAAAAAATCGTGCTTGATATTGGCGCATCAACCGGTGGATTTACCGATTGCTGCCTGCAGAAAGGCGCGTTGAAATCCTATGCCGTCGATGTAGGCACAAACCAGTTGGTCTATTCACTGCGAACGGACGCGCGAGTGGTGAGTTACGAACAGACCAATGCCCGAGATATCACCCCGGAGCTGTTTGATCCACCGCCAAATTTCGCGGTGATTGACGTTTCTTTCATATCAATAACCAAGCTGCTTCAACCTGTGGTGGACTGTCTTTCCGCCTCCGCTGATATTCTGGCCATGGTGAAACCCCAGTTCGAAGTGGGCAAGGACAAAGTGGGCAAAGGCGGCGTGGTCCGAAGCGATGCGGATCGCATGGCAGCAGTTGAGAAAGTTAAGGCCTGCGCCATTGAGCTGGGGCTCGAGGTTATTGCTCAGGCCGAATCAGTAATCAGCGGTCCCAAAGGAAACCGGGAAGTGTTCGTCCATTTTAAAAAGAGGATTTGTCCGGATACACCATGATTGTTATCGGCATTGACGAAAACGGATTAGGGCCAGTGCTGGGCCCAATGGTAGTCACCGCCTGCGCTTTTCGTGCGAGCAGTTACAATACACAGACGTTCTGGACGCTTGCCGATGCGGCGCTTCCGGCCGACGACTCCAAAGTGGTCTTTAAACAAAATAAAAAAGTTCAGGCAGAGCAGGCAGTTCTCAAATGGTTGCAACTCTTCAATCAGAGCGCCAACGACGCCGTTGCGTTGTATGATAGAGTATCCCGCCCGCTCAAACGTCCCTGCCCCGGTCAGCAACAAAATATGTGCCGTCCCGCCGTTTCCCTGTCCGTCCCGCAATTTGGGGCATCCGTGCCCAAAATCACCGATGAAATAAATGCGCGTTTCAACACGGCTGGCATCGAAACGTTGACCTGTGCCGCCTTTACAGTCTGCCCTGGAACTTTTAATCAAACACTCAAAGATAAAAATCTGAACAAACTCAAGCTCGACTTTCTGCTGATGCTTCAGCTGACAGACCATATCCGTCGCCTGTACCCCTGCGAATCTGTTCTTGCGTTGTGCGGAAAAGTTGGCGGCACCCGGTGCTACCTGCCGTGGTTTGAATTCGCAAAAGTTCATGATGCAACACCTATACACGAAGAACATGATGAAAGCAGGTATGCGGTAGGCACCGACTTTGAAATCGCATTCATTAAAAACAGCGACGCCCTTCACTTACCTGTTGCCGTGGCGTCGATGGTCGGCAAGTATCTGCGTGAGCTGCAAATGACCGAAATTAATGAATTGCTGCTGCCCGGCGAAAAGCATGTGAGCGGATACCGGGACACGCGAACCAGGGCATTTATTCAGAGAAGCGCGCAGAAGCGACTTGAACTCGGATTACCTGAACGATGCTTTTCCCGCAACTGTTGAAAAAACATTAAAAAACCAATTACCTATCTTGACACATGAATTGCGTGCATGTAAATAAGCCGCCTGTGATTCGGGAATCGTCTAACGGCAGGACGACGGGTTCTGGCCCCGTTAATCTAGGTTCGAATCCTAGTTCCCGAGCAATGCAAGGCCCCATCGTCTAGTGGCCTAGGACACTGGCCTCTCACGCCGGTAACAGGGGTTCGAGTCCCCTTGGGGTCAAAGCCTTGAATTCCTTACGGTTTCAGGGCTTTTTTTTGTCCCTCCCTTTTCCTGCAAACACCAAATTACAAGCCAATAAAATCTACACGCAGCCAGGGCAATTCATTTTTGCTGCGCTCACAATTCCGCCAACTCTGAATAATCTTAAAAGTTCAAAAAATGAAGTACCACACTGGTGATTGCAGCAGTGGAAACACCAACGGTGAGGAGGATGACGGCGGCGCGCTTTCGCGCTCGGATTTTCATTCGGTGATGGCGCGCATGTGCGGCAACTTTTCGTCTTTCAATTCGCTGATTATTCCGAGCGGTTTCTTCGTTTAGTCGGCGCAGCGTCCGATCGATTTTTTGTCGAAGCACCGACGGTCCCTGAAATACCATCCACCAGGGCGTAGGCGAATCGGGAACCGGCAGCGTGGGACGGGAATCATCCTTTGAGCGTTCGGCCAGATGCCAGGGACTGATACATGCAAACAGAAACAGATAGTCTTCGATGTTTGACATCAATTCATATTCCTGAAATTCGCCGCATTCACCACACTGAGTCACAAGCGTACCGTCATCAACACGAATGGCCAATGGCAAATGGCAATTCTCGCATACTGGATTTCCCGGGCTAACATCGACGTTATATTGGGCCAGATGGGGCCGGCGGTTGGTAATAGTATATGCCGCGCTGTTTCTGCCAATGGCGCGAAATCGGCGAAGGACATCCTCCCCTTCCCGCTCCCGAAATGTCTGCCAGAAAACGGTATCCGTCGCATCCGGTTGATCAAACCCGCATAAATCCGCCACATTGTGCGCGTATTTAACGATATCCTCCCAAAGCGCCCAGTCGAATCGTTCCTGACTGTTACATACTGGGCATTGAAATCCTTCCAACGTAAAATGGCTGATGGCTATATTTTCGCCGCATCGCCTGCAAACAAAATTTCCAATCAGTCTGGCATAGCTCAGTTCGTTATCAGGGGGAGACACCTCGACCCGGTTCGAATCAAACAGTGCATGACACTGCGCACACTGATATTTGCCGGGGGGTGCGATGGTCCCGCAGGAACCGCAGATTTCCATTCTGTCTTTCATGACGCGCAGCATACGAAAATTGCGTTCCATTACAAGACTGAATGGTCAGTTATTTCAAAAAAACTGTAATTCGAGAAAGGTTCAGGTGGGAATATTGCCGTTGCGGCGCTCTGGGCGGACTTCAATCTTGTTGAAGTGACTCTTCAGATGCCGATAAAGTTTCTGTCGTGTTTCACTGGGTTGAATCACCGCATCCACATAGCCGCGTTCCATCGCGCGAGCGGGATTGAGGAATTTGCTCTCGTATTCCTCCATTTTTTCTTCTGTGGCCTGCTTCTGATCCGGTGCCTGGATTATTTCCTTGCGGAAAAGCACCTCCACCGCACCTGCTGCCCCCATAACCGCCACTTCAGCAGTGGGCCACGCGAGGTTGACATCCGCGCCCACGTGCTTGGAGCTCATGACAATATAAGCGCCGCCATATGCCTTGCGCATAATCACCGCTATCTTGGGCACTGTCGCTTCGCAGTAGGCGTACATTAACTTTGCGCCATGTGCAATCACACCGTTATGTTCCTGGCCGGTCCCTGGCAGAAAACCCGGTACATCAATCAGTGAAATAATTGGAATATTAAATGAATTGCATGTCCGAATAAACCGCGCTGCCTTTCGGGATGCATCGCAGTCAAGTACCCCGGCCATCATACCAGGCTGATTGGCAATCACACCAACGGAATATCCGCCAAGTCTTGCGAAACCAACCACGACGTTCTTTGCCCAGTTCTTCTGGATTTCAAAAAACGAGTTTTCGTCAAAAATGGTTTTTACAATGGTTTTCACGTTGTAAATCTGCTTTGATGATACGGGAATCGCAGAATCAAGTTCTGAACAATCCCTGTCGATCGGATCATGATTTTCTTCAAAGGGAGGTTTTTCCAGATAACTCTGAGGCAGATAACTGAGCAGCTCGCGTACCCCTGCAATCGCTGATTCATCATCTTTATAGATGAGGTGCGCAATACCACTTGTTCGCCCGTGTACATCTGCACCCCCCAACGACTCAGCATCAACATCCTCAAACGTCACAGTTTTTACAACTTTGGGGCCGGTGAGAAACATGTAACTCTGCTTGCGAACCATAACCACAAAATCGGTAAGCGCGGGCGAATATACGGCTCCCCCTGCACATGGCCCCAAAACCATTGAAATCTGGGGACAAACGCCCGAACTCAGCACATTTCGCCTGAAAATTTCACCATATCCCCCCAGTGAATCAATCCCTTCCTGTATCCGCGCTCCGCCTGAATCGTTTATTCCAACAAGTGGCGCCTTGGCACGCATGGCCAAGTCCTGGATGCGCGCAATTTTTTTCGCGTGTGCTTCTCCCAGTGACCCGCCCATTACACTGCGATCCTGAGAATAGGCAAAAACAATTCTGCCGTTCACTTCGCCAGAACCCGTAATGACGCCATCACCTGGAATGCGCTTTTTATCCAGTCCAAAATCCGTTGATCGATTCACGACACCGGCGCCGATTTCCTCAAAAGTTCCTTCATCAAACAGCATGTCCAGGCGGCGACGGGCCAATCCTTCAAACGGATTTTTGCTGTCTCTTTTTTCGGCGTTATTTTCGGAGGTTTCGGGGGTAATGACTTGTTGTACTGCATTATTTTCGGACATTACTTTTCCTTCTTTTCTGAAATTATGTGCAACGTTGATTAACGTATTTGAAATTTGAAATATGCTCTAGCAACAATTGCACCATCGTGCAACAATGGATTTCACGGCTCTAAAAAAACTGATTATGTCATTAATTTAAAAAGGTTACACCAAAACAGATTATTTGCGAACAGTTCTTTAAGTCTTACGATAAGAGAGCCCGGTTACGCACCGACACTTTTGGTACGCACTCATGACTCAACGAAGATTCCTTGCCAAAAGGAACCGGATTGATGTAGGAAATATTCTATTTAACAAGGACTACCAATGAAGAGTATTTCCGTGTCTCGTACGGTCGCAATTTTACTTTTATTTCCGCTTTGTCTGGCATCATGCGCGCCAAAGCAAACCGAATATGTATCACAACGCATCCTGAAAATATTAGGTTCAAGACCGCCCATTGACGAGGATCTCGCGACCCTCGCACCAGCCGGACTGCAGGGCGCAGCGTGGATAAATCTTGATTCCATGCGCCACTCTCCTTTGTGGCCAACCCTTGAATCCGTGCTTGAGACCCATTATGCCAGCGATCTGTTTCCACGCGAAACAGTACTTTATATCTTGCGCCACGCAGATGAAATTCTTGCAGTCAGTGGCCATCGAAATGAACACGAGGCGGATGGCTTTGTAACGCTTATGAAAGGCAGCTGGGACACAGCTGAAGTGCTCAATCGCCTGACAGCGACAGGCGAGTTTAAGTCCACAGCCAGTGAAACAGGAAATATGCTGGCGAGGTCGAATATTCGAATATTCGCAGTCACAGCAAAAACGCTTGCTGTTGTATCTGACAACCTGCTGGATAAAGTGATTGAGCTGATTGCACAAAATGGCAGGTCGCTCAGAGAAGACAATCATTTTGACCAGCTCAAACTGCCGGACAACGGCGGTTCAATTGCCCGTTATGTACGTGGCAATTCATCGTTAAACACCCAATCATTCAGTGCTCTTCCTCTCGTGTATCGCAAGTTTGCAAAAAATGCTGAAGGCGCCGATATCGCCTTTCGCATCAGTCACGCCATCGCGGTCAAGGGGAACATCACCATGTCGTCAGAGAAGCAGGCGAGTCAATTGAAAAAATCCGTTGATCGTGAACTGAAGACGTTGTCGTCAAATGTTCTGATTGCCATGCTGGGTGTCAAATCATTGTTTAATAAACTCAAACTCTCAACCCAGGCAAATCGTGTCAAACTATCCATGGGGCTGACACAAAAGGACGTAAATAAACTTCTGCAGCTGGTCGACCCCCTGATGCAGCTGAAAGAGATGCTTTAATTCGGAAAGATTTCACCTATGAGAAACAAACCTGTTGTAGCCATTGATGGCCCATCCGGCGTCGGCAAAAGCACCGTAGCCAAAGGTGTCGCCGCCGCGTTGAATTTTCAGTTTATAGATACCGGCGCCATTTACCGGTCCGTCGCCCTTGCGGCGAAAAGAAACAAAATAGACTGGCATGACGGTCCCAAAGTGGGAGAGGAAGCGTTACGCCACCGATTTGCATTTGATGGGGATGGGAATCTGTTGCTCGATGGCGGCCCAGTGGGAGACCTCATTCGCACGACAGAGATGAGCGAAGGGGCATCAACGGTGGCAAAGCATCCTGAGGTGAGAGACGCCCTGTTGGATATTCAGCGCCTGCTCGGGAAGGACGGCGGAGTGGTGCTCGAGGGCCGAGATATTGGGACCGTTGTATTTCCAGACGCTGAAGCCAAATTTTTCCTTGTGGCGTCATCGAAGGAACGCGCCCGACGCAGATATTTACAACTAAAAGAAAAAGACGAATCGGTGACATTGGACGAAATCGAAAAGGCGCAGCAGATTCGCGATGAGCGGGATGCCAATCGCCTTGTCGCCCCCCTGCGTAAAGCCAATGACGCCGAAGAAATCAATTGCGAAAAAACATCCGCAGCCGAGGTGATTAACCACATCACGCATTCAGTAGTCTCCCGTTTTCCTTGATTTTTGGCGCAAAATCCTTTGACTTCCAATTAAAAAGAATATAAAGGTGCCTGCGTCGCAGTCGAAGGCCTTGTAACATCAATAATATTTTATTTAAACCTTCAACCCGTTACATTGCCGACGGCAGACAATGAGAGGAGTGTGGCCAAGTGGCCAACAACTGAAAGAATGAACGATATTAAAACAGCCAAAGCAAATGATTTTGAAATGCTGCTCGAAGGAACCTTTGAGCAGGAAAATTCCCTGGAGGAGGGAAACATCATCACGGGAACCGTGGTCAA
The DNA here is from genome assembly GCA_016937015.1 of Deltaproteobacteria bacterium. Classification (GTDB taxonomy): domain Bacteria; phylum Myxococcota_A; class Polyangia; order JAAYKL01; family JAAYKL01; genus JAFGXQ01. Next base: position 48,973 of record JAFGWT010000273.1, read on the forward strand.
GGTGAGCAAGGATTTCGTTATCGTTGACATCGGTTACAAATCAGAAGGAGAAATTCCCATTTCTCAGTTCACCGCTCCCGACGGCAGAGTTGCCGTGGAGATTGGTCAGAAAATTGATGTTTATCTGAACGAACTTGAGAATGAGCACGGTTTGGTTGAGCTTTCAAAAGAGAAAGCTGACAAGATGCGTGTATGGGATGATATTTCCGACGCATGCGATCAGGAGTCCATCATCGAAGGAACTATCAGTCAGCGCGTCAAAGGCGGGCTGTCGGTAACCATCGCCGGTGGCGTGAAAGCATTTTTACCCGGATCTCAGGTTGATCTTCGTCCGATTCGCAACCTCGAAAAGCTTATTGGCGAAACGCACCGATTCAAAATCATCAAGTTCAACAAGAAGCGCGGCAACATCGTACTTTCCAGAAGAGCACTCCTCGAGCAGGAACGCAATCAGATGAAAGAGCACACACTGGAAAATCTCCAGGAAGGTGCCATCATCGAAGGTATCGTCAAAAATATCACCGAATACGGTGCGTTTGTTGATCTCGGCGGTATCGATGGTCTGCTCCATATCACAGATATGAGCTGGGGACGCATTGGTCATCCCTCTGAAATCCTCAAGGTTGGTGACAAAATTGAAGTTCGCGTACTTAAGTACAACGAAGATAACGAGCGCGTATCGCTCGGTCTCAAACAGACACAACCCGATCCATGGGAAGATGCGGTATCCCGTTATCCCATCGGTCTCAAAGTCAGCGGCAAGGTTGTTTCAGTTACCGATTACGGCGCATTTGTCGAACTCGAGCAGGGTATCGAAGGTCTCATTCATGTTTCCGAGATGAGCTGGACCAAACGCGTGAAACATCCTTCCAAAGTATTGGAAGTTGGTGATGAAGTTGAATGTGTCATCCTCGATGTGGATACGAGTGCTCAGCGCATTTCACTTGGCCTGAAACAGCTCGAACCGCATCCATGGGAGCGCTTTATTGAGCAGTATCAGCCGGGTAACACCATTAAAGGCAAGATTCGCTCCATCACCGATTACGGTGTGTTCATTGGTATCGATGACAACATCGACGGCATGGTTCACAAAAGCGATTTGTCCTGGACGCAGCGTATCAATCACCCATCTGAACTTTTCCGCAAAGGTGAAGAGGTTGAGGCAGTAATTCTCAACATCGATCATGAGGAAGAAAAGGTCAGCCTGGGCATTAAGCAGTTGTACGAAGATCCATGGGAAAGAATTCCAATGGATTACCCCCTTGGCCAGGTTCGAGAAGTGAAGGTTATCAAAATCACCGATTTCGGTGCGTTCGTGGAACTTGAACCCGGCATTGAAGGTCTGATTCACGTTTCCGAACTCAGCAATGAACGAATCGATGATCCCAAAAGCATCATTCAGGAAGGCGAATCCATCAAGGCGGAAATCATTACTCTCGATCCTCAGGAACGCAAAATCGGTCTGTCCATTAAGTCACTGACCGGTAATGAGGAAGAAGGCGACATGACTGAATACGCCAAAAAGATGGCCAAGAAGCCCACTGAAAAAGCCACTTTGGGCGACCTTCTCAGCAGTCAAATTGGTCATATCGCTGAAAAGAAAGAAGCTAAGGTCGATGCCGACGACGCCGAATAATTCGGAATAGCTATCTCAAGGGCAACACGCCTGTTTCGCCCTCCCCTCTGTCCCGACACTTCTAAATGCCAATTACCCTTTTAAGCCTTTCGGAGGTTTTCATAAATAAGAACTGAGACTGCACGAAGCGCAGCCGATTTTCCAAGCTGATTGCATTGGCAAAAATTGGAACTGGTTTCTACCCAAATACAAATTATCAAACACCAAATACCCAAAACGATTCTTGATATTATTTGGGACTGTGTTTATCTAACCACATGCAAATCCCCGTTCAAACCCATGCTGCGCAAAGTCGAATCGAAACATATATGGAGATCCTTCAGCGGGAATCAGCTGCCGCCGGTCTGGCGGATTTCCGGTTGGCCAGGGAAGAATTTCACAGGCTCACCGGTGAGTTCGAAGAGGGCGAGCCATGGTTTGAGACCCGGATGACCATGTTTATGGACTGGTATTTGCTGGAACGAAAGGATAAAAGCGGACACACCCCGGTTGCTAAATATTTGATTGCGCACGGTGACAATTTAAGTGACGATGATTTGCGCTCATTCCAAAACCTGAATGTCTCAATGCGTTCCACATTTCAGATTCAAAAGATGTCAGGTGATATTCTGCTGCTGGAAGACCTCATCCTGGGTGGCCAATGGAAGGCACACTGGATTTTGCCGTTTGCCGGTCTGAAGGTCGATGACATCTTTAATTCACGAATCATCCTCGCTGATTCTGAAATTGAGGTGGGCAGAGGCGCTGTCCTCCATCCCACAGACGCCCATGAAGCGTTGTTCGACATTGTGGACAGGGCGCGTCGGGAGCACATGCCGCTGAGTCAAACGGTATGTCATCTTGACAAAGTAAAATTGAAGCTGGATCGTTATTCAAACGTTAAAATCAGACACGTTTACAAATACCCAACCGATGTAGTGTTTTAAACTCATGTTAAAATACACAATAAAAACAAAAGTGAAACCTGTGACAGAACGACTTCCCAAGTGGTCGAATTTCATGCAATTACAAATCACTGTGGTCGGTTTATTTTTACTGTTTGCCACAGGCATTGCAGCAAATCCAACCACGCCAAATGCCGCGAGTCAGGTCAGCAACGACGCCATTGACGCAAAAGAAAAGACCGCTGAATCTCCTGGACCTCTATACACCGCGCCACCTGCACAGAAAGGCGTTGCACTGGGTCTGTTTCGGCAGGAGCCCAACTGGAATTACAGTGATTTCATTGTGGAGATAAAACAGCTCGGCGCGTCGCACGTCGCCATTGTTGTTTCGAATTACATGAAAACCAATCTTCACGACGAAATTTATGATCTAAAGGGATACACAACCCCGATGCCCACAGTGGAAAAAACAATTCGGCAGGTTCAGAAAAACGGCATGCAGGTTTTTCTGTTTCCCATTCTTCGCGTGGAAGACAAATCGAACGGTGGCTGGCGCGGCACTCTTGCCCCCGCAAATCCAGATACCTTCTTTGCCAACTATATCAATTACATTATTCGCTATGCAAAAGTAGCCGAAAAATATCATGTGCCGTTAATGAGTATTGGATCTGAACTGGGTTCAATGGATGTGCTTACTGACAAATGGCGTGATATCATTATGGAAGTACGAAAAGTCTATCAAGGAAAACTCACCTACTCCGCCAACTGGGACCACTACGAGAAAGTGGAATTCTTCGATGAGCTCGACTACCTGGGCGTTACCGGTTATTTTCAGTTGGCCGATCACAGACTCCCGTTCGAGAATAACCCACCTGTGGAATCGCTGGTACATAGCTGGCGCGAAATCTATTTCAAGCTGATGCGCTGGCAACACAAATGGCAAAAACCGCTGATATTCACGGAAGTCGGTTACCTTAGTCAGAAAGGGGCGGCAGCGCAGCCATGGGCGGAAGGTGCAAATGAAAAGGTGGACCTCGAAATTCAAAGACGCTGTTACGAGGCGTTCATTCGTGTATGGGATGGCGAAGATCGGGTTGCAGGCGCATATTTCTGGAACTGGTTTGATTGGGAAGGCGAAAATGATCGCGAATACACTCCACGTGAAAAGCCTGCAGCGTCCGAGATGGAAAACTGGTTCTCCGCTGCCGCGCAGACTGAACCCAGTTCACAGGAGTCATCATCTCCACCATCTAAAGTTCGTGCTGGACGCTGAAGACAAAATTCAGTACCCTTGGGCGCAAAATCAGTTAAGCATGGAACCGAAATATCAGAAAGGATACGTGGCTATGAAAAGTGCGATTTACGGAATGACAGGCTTCATGATTCTGGCAGTTGTTGCCGCCTGCTCCCCGACACCGGTAGGCATTAAGTTTGAAAAGGATATGTACGTCCTGGAAGGCCCCGATGCCGAAGACAAAATCGTTGCCTATGGCGTGGATGCGGACGGAAATAAAATCACAGAGGGTCTCAATTATACGTTTTTCTGCGAGAAAAGGGATATAGTTATCTCTTCCAATGACGGTACCATTAAAGCAGTTGCATCCGGCGAGGAAACCGTGGAAGCGGAAATTGTCGGCTACGACATTAAAGCCACTGTAAAAATCCGAGTCAAGATTCCCACTGACATCGAGGTCTCCCACGAAAAACTGAGCCTGTGGGTTGGTCAGGTGAAAAAGAACGTGGCGGCGTGGGTTGTGAGTGAAAAAGGTGCATATGTCGAAGGATATACGCCCAAATGGATTTCCGCCGATCCTACCATCGTCAGCGTTAAGGATATTCCCGACCCCACCAGGGGCAAAATGCAGAAATCCTACGTTGAGATGAAAGGGCTCAAATCGGGCGACACCACAATAAGTGCCGTATTTGAGGGCATGGAAAAAGAGATAACCGTACGCGTCTACCGCGAAGACGAGGAACTGGATCTTTCCGGACGCAGAAAGCCACCGGTCGAAGAGCAGGAAAAAGAGACGAAGAAAAAGAAAAAAAGCGGCAAAAAGCGATAGTTGCCTTTTTCCGTTTCCGTATTCTTCCCACCACTGAAGGGGCAAAGCACCTGCGGCGCTCATAAAATATCGATTCCGTTCTGTTATACTTTTAAGTATACTGTCGCATCGCCAAAGTGAGGAAATGATGAGCAAGCAAATTTGGGCCCCGTGGCGCATGGAATATATCAAGGATAAGGATACGGGCAGTTGCGTCTTCTGCGAAGGTGCGATTGCCGGCCATCGCGACCGTGCCGCATACAGGATTCTGGCTGGTCGCGCTGACGAGTTTGTGGTGCTCAACAAATACCCTTACGTATTTGGACATATTCTCATCTGCCCCCGGAGGCACGTGTCCAGTCTGGAAGACCTGCTGCCAAAGGAGCAGGAGAGTCTGTTCCGTCTGGCGATAGATGCTCAGATTATGTTGAAAAGCATCCTCAATCCGCACGGAATTAACTGGGGGATCAATATTGGTAAACAGGCGGGTGCCGGTATTGAAGCCCATCTGCATGTGCACATCGTTCCCAGATGGGAAGGAGATACCAATTTTATGCCGGTCGTGGCGGACTGTCACATAATGCCAGGCCATTTGGACAAACTATACGCGCAGCTGATACCTGAATTCAGCAGACTGGATTCGTAAACGTGTCATCCACCAGAAACACAAAGCGCAGAATTGGTGCAATATTCGTTACCTCTGTCGCAGGATGCATTTTTTTGATACTGGTTGTAATCACCAATACCCACTGGATTCCCTTGTATATTCCCAGTCTCCCCTGGAAATCAGATCCTGTTCTTGTCGCATTTGAAACCCCCCTCATCGCAGCGCTGGCTGTCTCATTCGCCATTGGATGCCTGGTGACCTTTGTTATCTGGCGGGCAATTTACCAGCAGTCACAAATCAAACAAGGGATGCTTCGACAGCATGTATCTTCCCTTGAGAACACGCTTGAAAAAACCCAGCGGCTGATTTCCACCGCAACGGTGGACGCTGGTCATTCACGCGATTCGTCCCAGGAACAGGAATAGCTATGATTGTATTTTCTTATCGCGTTTTTTTGGTTGTATTACTCAGTGCATTCGCATTGGGGTGCAATACCCCATTGCAGTCTCAAAAATATTTTGCGCAGGCCGTCAAAAACGATCCGGTGATGGAGCCGCTGCATCAGACCGCGCTGTACACGGTGTACTTCGACCATGCTCTGCAACGGTGTGTGCTGCATTCCTCTTACACCTGGGGGGAAAGCGGTGGCGGCACAGGGGGAACGGGGCTGGGCGTCAGTGTGTTCAACTGCAATCCGCAGGCGCTCAAAGCCCATGCGGACAGACTTCGAGAGCAAATTAAAAATGGAACCGACTATTTTGAATTGCCCGTCCCCAAAGTACGCCAGACAAAACCCACATCGCAGCAATCGACCTCCGGGCTGACCCAACCCGGTCCGCGCCTTTCCACCGCCCCGGCTACAGTATCGAAACCGTCGACCCCGCCGATGATGTCCCCATCTGTGCAGGTTCAAACCGCGCCCCCTGCCTCCCAGTCCGTTCAGGGAGCCGCAGCATCGCCACCGGCATCATCGTCCGGCAAGGGATTGGCACCACAGGGGAAAAGCACCACATCGCCCCCGCCAGAGGAACAGCCCTCCCCCGGAAATCAACAGAATGGCGGTCCAAAATTGCTTCAACCCATCACCATGCCATAATAAGTGACACTATGAACGAAGACAAAACACCCAAAGACGAGACTTCATCATCCCCCCCCCATGAGGATTCCATCTTTGAAAAAGTCCTTAAAAAAGATGGGATAGCAGGACGAGTGAAGCAGGTTGTAAACGAATTGAAAATGCCCCGAGAAGCGATAAATTATATTTTTAAGCAGGTTGATGAAACCAAACATGCCGCTGTAAAAATAATTGCCAAAGAAGTACGGGAACTGCTTGAAAAAACGGATCTGGCCGAGGAAGCCACAAAAGTACTCACCAGCGTGTCCTTCGAAATAACAACCAACATTCGTTTTGTTCCAAATCCTGACGGGAAAAACAAACGGGTGAAAATAAAAATGACCAGCCATCAGGACCCTTCTGAACAACGAAACCTAAATAAGGATAGCGGTGAAGCAGACACTGACATCTCGGACAATCCCGCCGATTTATCTAACAACGACTGATGGCATTTGACTCACATGCGTTAGCATGTGCCAATTTTCGAAATGCGATTACTTTTCTGCATGCGGCATTACAATTCCAGGTAAAGAAAACACGGCAATACGAATATGCTGCCTGCGCCATATTCCAATAGAAACAATGATATCCTGTCGCCACATATTGGGGTTTACTTATTCAAAAACAGGCATTAGAGTACCAATTTATTTTTTGAAAGTCATACAAACAAAAGGAATTATTATGGGGTTCAATACAAAAGCAGTTCACACTGGTGTCGCTAAGGATTCACAATACAAATCAGTGACCACGCCACTTTATACATCGTCCAACTTTGCATTCAGTGATATCAGTACCCATACCGGATATGATTATACACGTTCCGGGAACCCAACTCGCAGAGCGGCCGAAGAAAACATAGCCACTCTTGAAGAGGGCGTGGACGCCCGCTGCACGTCAACTGGCATGAGCGCCGTGACAGGCGTTCTGCATCTGTTACAGGCCGGCGACCATGTTGTATGCGGCAATGATATATACGGCGGCACATTCAGACTCATGCACAGCGTATTTTCGAAAATGGGAATCGTATTTTCATTTATTGATATGCGGAAAGCGCAAAACGTGACCGAAGCACTGCGGGCCAACACCAAAATGGTTTGGATAGAAACCCCCTCAAATCCGCTGTTAAATATTGTGGACATCGAAGCCGTTGCAGCAATTGCCAGAAAACACGGTGCGATAAGCGTGGTCGACAATACATTCATGACCCCTTACTATCAGAAGCCCATTCGGCTGGGAGTGGATATCGTGCTGCATTCGACCACAAAATATATCAATGGACACAGCGATGTGGTCGGTGGCGCAATTGTCAGCTCTTCCAAAACGCTGGCAGAACAGATACAGTTCAATGTCAATGCCCTTGGCATAGGTGAGGCGCCATTCGATGCATGGCTGGTTTTGCGCGGTGTTAAAACACTGGGCCTTCGCATGGAGCAACATTCTCGCAATGCAATGGCTGTGGCGCAATTTCTTGATGGTCATCCCAGCATTGAAACGGTTTACTATCCTGGATTGCCTTCTCATCCGGGACACGACCTTGCCAAACGTCAAATGAGCGGATTTGGGGGCATGGTCAGTTTTGATTTCAAACCCAACACCATTGATTTGAATGTTTTTTTCAATAGGCTGACCTACTTCACCCTTGCCGAATCACTGGGCGGCGTGGAATCACTCGTGGAGGCGCCGTACTTTATGAGTCACGCATCAATGACCGAATCAGCCCGTACTGAAGCAGGAATAAAACAAACCAATGTGCGTTTGTCAGTTGGCATAGAAGACGTCAATGATCTGCTTGACGATTTGAAATCCGCACTAAAATAACCCTTCCTGGAACTTTTTCGAAAAGTCAGATGTCGATGTAGTCATGCCGATTGGTGCGGATTGGCAGTTGCGGGCAGGATAATTGTGGAATCCAAATTGCAATTCGAAAAGAGCAACATATACTCACACCAAATGAATCGAATAGGTGTTATATTCAGTCTGCTCTTCTCCCTCTTCGTTCCGGCATATGGGCATACCCATTCAAAAGCGCTTTCCGCTCTGCAGCGCCAGCCCGATTCGCGGTTTGCAGACTTGCTTGTGTTGCAGATTTTTGACGAATATGCCACGTCAGGAAGAGTCGTTATTGAAGCGGAGCTGAATGCAGCACTGAGTCTAAAAAGGCTTGATTGGGCAGCAAGGGACCGTGTCCTCTATCTGTTGGCACAACTGAAAATGATGTCGGGGGATTACAACACAGCCAACCGGATGTTTGCCGAATTGGGATTTATCACGGACTGGACAATTGTTGGACCGTTCCCACATGAATCCGGTTCAGGAATTACCGACACGCTTTCGATTAACAGTGAAGACAGCTCCACAACGCCATTAAACCTGCAGGTTGCCCCGAACTGCGTCCCGTCTCTGTCTCGCGGTCCCTGTCAGTTTTCGACCAGCTGGATGAGCCACAGCATGGGACGAATCAGTTTCGAGCCACTGTTTTCGCCCTCGTCAAACATCTGTACACTGGCGCAAACAACTGTACACGTTGACAATGCTGGCGTGCATCAACTGGTTTTTGGCGCTGGAGGGCAGAGTCAAGTCACAGTTGACACAAAAATTGTCCTCACTGACACAAGTGAGTATGACGCGGATATTAACCGCCATGCACTGCAGATACCGCTCGAAAAAGGGGCTCACACACTGACAGTTAAGATCTGCAGCGGTGAATCTGGCAGAGCCGGATTTTATGCACGTCTGATTGCGCCGGAGGGCCGACCACTGCATTCAGCGAAAGCCAGTCCGTTTGAACCCGTTTCAATGGCAACTCCCGTAAACGCGCCTAATAAGTCACCACTTAAGAAAATGACGCCAAGTGAAAAGAGCCGTCTCGCGCATTTGGGATTTTTCGCTCAGTATGCCAAGCATACCGGCGCTGTTGGGAAAGACACAACTGTATTCGATGCCGCCAGAGCGGCATGTACGTCACTGAAAACCGTTTCATTTTGCAAAACATTTGCCGAATTGTCGGGCGACATCAATACAAAGCTTCAAGCATGGCGAAACGTTCTTTCCGCCACACCGGAAAACAGGGAAGCAAAACTGGCGATACTGTTACTTCGCGCGCGACACCAGCTTGATTCAGATGCTGCTTATGCCCTTCAGGAACTGGCAACTGCAAAAGATGCAGACATCAATTCTCGTTGTGCCCTTCTCGAATATTTCACAATGAATCTTCCACAGACGGCGCAGCATTTGCGAGTGGCGCATATGGATGATGCCGACATATTGCCTGGAGAGATTCGGTGCATCGCAGACAATCTGAAAGGTATTCCTGTGGACCTGCACACGGCTGCACTTTTAGACATGGCGCTGCGGATTGATTTTACGGATTATGATTATCAAATACGCCGAATGAATATGCATGGCCGCACCCTTGAAAACGAGCTTCCCAAAGTGGCGGCTGCGTGGAAGGGACTTGGCGCGCCACCTGTGCACGGGGTTCGGGCACTCATTGAACTCGCCCGCGGCGCTGGCCTCAACCGACTGGCATCCGACCTCGCCAAAGATACACGCCTTTATGCTCCTGCTGTGAGTCTGTATCGCCAGGATGCGGGTAAAGCAGCCCTTTTTACCGATCAGTCCATGGGGATAAGCCTGTTAAAGGAAGCATTGGCTCAGTCCCCTCAGAATAAGTCACTAAGAGACTACATCGCGCACATCGAACCCCAACGCAGTTTTGAATCAGCGTATATTGTGCCCCCGTCAGATTTTTTAAACAACAAACAAAAATGCATATCTCAAAAGACAGATTGTTACCTGGTGAACAACACCATGGTTCGGGTGCATGAAAACGGCCTTGCATCGTCAGTCTCTCAAATAGTTGTTGCCATCGCTTCTGCAGAGGGAACACGTCAATGGCAGCAATACAGTGAGCAGTTTTCATCTAATCAAACAATCCAGGTTCTGGGTGCGCGAATTTATCGTGCAGATGGCAAAGTGGAGCAGGCAACGGGACAGGCCACGTTCCCCGTATCGGAACCATGGTATCGCCTGTACTACGATATAGAAGCAGAAGTGGTTGAGCTACCCAGCCCTGAAGTGGGTGACGTTGTCGAATTTCAATTTCGAATTGACGATATTGGCAGCGAGAACATGTTTGGCGAATACTTTGGCACAATCGTTCCAATCAACGCCGAACTTCCGGTCGAATCGTTTCAACTGGTTATCATGCGCCCCAAATCGCTTCCGCTTCAGTTTGAATCCAGCAAGGCGGTTCGACGCGACGAATGGATTGAAAATGAAACGGTCACCACCGTGTTCAGTGATAAAGGAATTAAAGCAATTCCCGACGAACCTGCAGCACCTGGTGCGATGTCGCTGGTCCAGTATGTGCATGCCACCACTTGGACATCGTGGGCCAAAATGGAAGCGTGGTATCGCGCACTTATTAAGCCCCAGTTAAGACACGATGCCGAATTAAAAGAACGTGTGTTGGCGCTTACGCACGGGGCAAAATCCAGGCAGGAAAAAATTGCTGCTATTTATAACTGGGTTACAACAAATATCCGCTACGTTGGGCTGGAATTTGGAATTCATGGCTATAAGCCATACAGCACCACACAGGTGCTGACCAGGGGTTTTGGCGACTGTAAAGACACAGCATCGCTCATCGTCACAATGTTAAATGAAGCGGGAATCGACGCACATGTGGCATTGGTCCGAACCCGAACAGCCGGGGAATTGAATACTCGTTTTCCGTCGCTCGCATTGTTTAACCATGCGATTGCATATGTTCCGGAATTTGATCTTTGGCTGGACGGCACTGCAACATTTCACGGCACAACGGATATGCCGTTCGAAGACCAGGGTATCAACGCCCTGGTGATTGGGCTGGCACCGATGTTACCCAGACAAACCAAAACTCTGAGGCCAGAAGACGCCACGTTTGTGCAACACGATGTAATATCGCCAAACCCGGATGGCAGCGCAGCTATCGCGAGCACAGTTACCGCTTCCGGATCCCCTTTTGCGCCATGGCTGAGAAGCACATTTGCATCTGCGCAACGACAGGATATACTGGAAAACCATTTTTCTGACATGTATTCCGCTGTTACAATAGACCATGCTGACTTTACAGAATTTAGCCCATTGTCCCCCTCCCCTGTCATAACATTTCAAGGAAACATCCCATCACTTTTTATATTAAAAAGGGGTATTGCGACATTCCGTGCAGCGCCGCCCCTGAATCTGAAGCAGAAATTCGCCCCCATTGCTAAACGGCAGCATGCGCTGCAAATTGGCCCGGCTCGAAAAGCAACCTACACGGTCCGATATCTGTTGCCGGCTGGATTTGTTTCAACAACTGAGCCATCCGTCGCGTCAGTTCACACAAAATTTGGTACATATCAACGGGAAATCCAATCCGAAACAAATTGCATCACGGTGTCGCGTACCTTCGAGATCAATCAACCCCTTGTGCCTGCGTCGCAATATGGTGAATTTGTCAAATTCACTCGTGATGTGGACGTACTCGAAAAAGCGCAGATTTCAATAAAACAACAGGAGATCACACCGTAATGAGCAATCTTCCCCAATGGGCTAATTCCGCGCGAGTGATGGCTCTAATATTCTTTGTGCTGGGGTGTGCCGCCGCTCATTCTCCTGCACACAAAACAGAAACATTAAGCGAAAACCGGACTTTTCTTTCTGCGCCAACAATACCACAGCTGGAGAAGCAATTTAAGTCCAGCAACCGTGAAGGCGATCTGTTTGTTTTGGCCACTCTTTACGACAAGACTGGTCGCCCTGAATTGGCTTTCAACACATATATTCAGGCAATGGATGCAGCCAGTATATCCCCCGGACTTTACTGGGAAGGCATAGGTGCAGCCATTGGCATTGTCAATATCCGGCGCCGGGTAAGGGACTTTGAAAACAGGATTTACCCGCATCTCATGAAATGGTCGGCTTCCCCCGGTGCGCTTGCGCCGGAAGCGTTGTATCAGTTACGCACGCTAACGTTCTCCTTCGCACTAAAAAAAGGAAAGATGAAGCACGCCAGCCAATTGCTGAATCAAACCGGTTGCATCACAGATTGGCTGGTCGCCGGCCCCATCGCGACCGACAAGCGCGGCGCAATTAGCAGCAAACAGCTTCTGGATTCACGCGTGTGGCCGAGGGAAATTGACGCGGGTGCCGGCCGTCCAAATATGCCTGTGGTTCATAAATCGCTTGGAATCTGCCAATTGACTGCGCCCCCGGTATCCTCTGCCAGTACAGGCACAATCATTGGCACAACAGCAATACATGTTTCATCGACGGGAGATGCCAGTTTCAGACTGCATTCAACATCTGATTCAAAAATTTTTATTAACGGCCATCAGGTGTATTCCCAGCAGAGTCAGACACGTTGGCTTCCGGAAACCCGTTGGTTTACCGTATGGCTTCCCGCAGGCCACCACCAGATTACCGTGCAGGTATTTTCACCCACTTTTGAACCATCTTTTTCGTTGAGCGTATTGTCATCCAGTCAACGCCCACTGACTAACAACAGCACAACCCTGCCAGTGACTACAGAATACAAACCCAATAAAGGCATTACACGCATTGATTCAAAGATGACGGGTGAGTCAACCATTCTGGCGAGAATGCAATATGCGCTTTGGAACGTGGATCCATACGAGTGGCAAGAATATGCAAAAATGCTCGATGAGAAGTTGCCGCTGCACCGGTTATTCATCGCGGCGTATCAGCTGATGACTCCGTTCAACGCGCCCGAGGTTGCCATGGAAAGCGCCAGACATCTCTACGCTGGCGTGTTATCAAAAATGCCTACTGCGTTCGAAGCGTCGGTTTATCTGGCCAAACAGGCGCACAGCAACGGCCGCACCGAAGAATCGATTGGCATGCTTAAAAACGCAATCGCCGCGATGCCTGATGAGCCAATGCTGCCACTGGTGCTTACTGAAATTGCGTTTGAAAAGGAATGGATACCCGAAACGAGAAAATACCTCTCAATGGCAACCGATATGCTCGGTGACAACTGCGAAACCCTGCAATGGAGATATGCTGTTGCGTTGCATGAAAAAAAATTTGATGCGACAATGCAGCTTGCTCACTCAATCAGCCAATGCGCCGCATCATCCACTGATTTGGCCACAGAACTCACCAGAGAGGGAGATTTTATGGGCGCCTCAAATATTTTGTGGCGACAGGCCAAACGGCAGCCCAATTCGATGTCGGCACAATTAGATGCAGCGCTGAGTTTTGCCCGTTCCGGTGCCCCGGATAGAGGCATCGAATTATTAGAGATTACCCACAGGCAATTTCCACTTTCCAACACGCCAGTTTTACACCTGATTGACGCGTATCTTGCTTCCAACAAAACTGAGAAGGCACAGGTACTATGCCACCTACAGCACCGAATGCCATCTGATCCTCAAACACTCCTTGCGTGTGAGTCGGTCGAACTGACAAACCCGCTTGGTATGTATCGGGTGGATGGACTGAAAACGGTCAATCAGTTTATCAAGAGAGATGACAAACCGAAATCGGACTTTTCATGGGTACTGGATCGGACAGTTTACGCGGTTGACAGGTTTGGCACAGGTAATCAATTGGTGCACTCGATTGGATACATCAATTCACAGGATGCGGTCTCCGAGTACGGCGAGTTGAGTATTCCTTACGGATCAAAAGTTTTGCAGGCGCGTGTCATCAAACCATCGCTTGAGCAGTTTTATCCAACACTGGTCGAAGGTAAACCGGGGCTATCGCTGCCCAATCTGGCCGTCGGCGATTTTGTCGAATTGGAAACAATAAGTGCCATTCCTGCGCATTCTGTATTTCCAGGCGGGTTCGACACCGAGCCCTTTTATTTCCGGGACTTTAATTCGGCATTCGTAAGATCGGAACTGATAGTCGTTGCGCCTGAATCGTTTAATCTGCAATTCGATACACGAGGCGCCGCTCCTCCACCTGTCCATCATTCACTGAACGGAATGCAGGTCGTCACTTTTCGAACCAGAGACCAGCATCCGTTGCGAATTGAACCGGACACACCGGATGCCCGGGAGTTTTTACCTTCAGTGCGCATTACAGCCCACGCGTCCATTGAATCGGTATGTCAAAATATTAACGAACAGTTGTATGCGATGTCACAATGGTGTCCGGAGATTGACCAGACGATAACTCGCAGCATCGTCAAACAAAACAATCGCGACGCAAAAATCGAGGCGATATACAATTGGATCTCTTTAAACATTGAGGATGACATGATACTGTTTGAGCCTGCCGCCCATGTACTAAGCCGAAAAAGAGGTAGTCGTGCCCGGCTGTTTATACAAATGCTCGCACAGGCAAATATCGATGCAGAACTGGGGTTGGCAATGACTGCGTTCGATGACCATACACCCGCTACCGTTGCTGATGTGAACCGCTATACGGTTCCTGTGGTTAAATTGCCGAACGGTAAATGGATCAGTTTTCAGGAACGACATGCTCCTTTAGGGACCTTACCTTCGGAGTTGCGACATCAGCCGGTTTTGCTGCCCAAAAATTGCCGTATTGAAAAGACAGATGCGGGCACTGTCCCATTTGAAAGTTCCACTGTTACCGCCGAACTAAACATTGATCAACAGGGGAACGCAACAGGAACAGTAACCGAACTGATTGAAGGCGATACCGCAGCCATACTTCGGTCGCTACTGGAGAGTCCCGAATCCGAACACCGGAAGCTTTTCGAGGAACATTTACTGTCGGCTCTTTTCCCGGATGCAGTGCTCACAGCATTTTCCGTGGAAAACACGCGCGAGGTTCAACTACCACTCAAAATAGTATACAATGTAGCCGTTTCACAGATCATCAAACAGGCCAATAATGTCGCACGCATGTTCGTTCCTATGCCAGTCAGTTTTGAACAGTTCACCAATGGCATTGCCAGTCGTGAATTGCCACTTGTATTGGCAACATATCTAAAAAACAGCCGTAAAATACATTTAAACCTGCCGTCCAATATGATCATTCAACAGCTGCCCGAAAATCACTGTGAACAATCAGCCAACACCGTCGCGAGCTATTGTATGCAATTCAAATCCTCAGAAGACTCAATATACATAGATATGGAAGCCATTATTAATATCCAGCGAATCCCGGCCAGACACTACACGGATTTTCAGAATTTCATACTGACAACCAAACAAATGAACAGTTCATCTATTGATATCCAATACTAATCTCCTGCAATTTCAATAAAAAAGTATGCCAACAATTTGACTCTATGCTCTCCTGTTCAGTAGTATTGCTTACACTTACTGCACCAAATAACAGGTTGTTGACCGTGGAGGAAACTTTCATATGCAAGGACTGACAAAAAGACAGGAAAAAGTGCTCGATTACATCACCAGCTCAATTACGGAACGCGGTTATCCGCCTACGTTGAGGGAGATTGGGCGCCATATGGGAATTCGATCAACGAATGGGGTCAACGACCACCTGCGTGCTTTGGAGCGCAAAGGATATTTAAAACGCGAAGATATGAAATCCCGCGCACTCAGACCTGTAAACATGGAAGACAAAAAGCAGTCCGATACGGTCAAAATTCCAGTTGTAGGCCGTGTCGCCGCGGGCCAGCCTGTGCTGTCAGAGCAGAACATTGAAGACTACGTTACAGTCGATCGTTTTCTTATCGGTAATACAAAAGAAGTTTTTGGGATGTGGGTTCACGGTGATGCCATGTTGCAGGCGGGAATACACAACGGCGATTTTATTTTTGTAAAAAAACAGATGTTCGCCGAAAAAGGTGATGTCGTGGTTGCATTGCTTGGTGATAACGCCGCAGTTCGTTATTATCATCCGGAGCGTGACCATATTCGCTTTGTACCAGCCAACACCAATTGCGCGCCAATCATGGTTCGACGTCAGGATTTCCTGCCCATGCAGCTACTGGGTGTCGTTACCGGCATTTACAGACGCCTGTAGTCGCTTACGTCTCTGCAACTCACCAAAAAAATAATATCAGAGTCTCTCTCTTGTTTCGAAAATCGCTGCGTATATGTTTGCGATGTCTGAACTGGTCAAAGCAACCGGGTGGTTTTTCAATCGTTCGATGTTCACCTGTTCCATTAAACGCATCATCTGTGTCCCGGAGATGTTGAATCGCATCTCTCCCAAAACCCGGCGGTATGCGTCGAGCATACATTTTTGAAAGGCCATAAAACCCGCAACAAAATCACTGCCCCATGGCATCAACACTTTATCAAGCGCTGCCGAACTGTCTCTAAAGAAGCCATATTTTTGCGCCATAAGCTGTATCAGCGGCCCCATCACCAGCAGCACAGCGATCCCATGAGGTATTCCCAGCTCAGCAGTAAGACCGTAGCTCAGTGCATGTCCCGCAGTTGTTTTGGTAATATTTATGGCTTTGCCAGCCAAATTCGCAGCCCGGAGCAAATTCTGCCTCGCTGCATGGTGCGCTGGAGTCGTCAGAACAAGCGTTAAATTGTCAGGAATTATCTGCAAGGCCGACAGGGCGTATGACCGTGACGTATCGGTGGCCTTCGGTGACCAGAATGACTCAATCGATTGACAAAACGCATCCACGCCACTTGCGATGGTCACCGACGGTGGACATGTAATGGTAAGGGACGCATCCAGCACCGTCCAGTCAGGAAGCAACGTGTCGTGAGCGACGGAATACTTACGCCCATTCTGGTAAGCAACGGCAAAATGGGTTGCCTCACTACCGGACCCGGCTGTCGTTGGCGCGACCCAAAATAACGGCCTGTCTTTCCCACGAATCTCATTTCGCAATAAATCAAACGCGGATGTGCCCATTGCGATGGCAAGCAGCAGTTTCGAGGTGTCGATAACGCTGCCGCCGCCAATTGCAACGATCAAATCGAGCTGCCGCAGCGGAAGTGTTGTCGACAGACTGGCAATGAAGTCTATGTCGGGATTAGAGGGAATATTGCTGATACAAATCAGATTTTGAATATCAATATCATGCTGTATCGCGGACAGTGCTGCCGCAAAGGCGCGTCCATGCAAAACAAGGACATTTTTAAAATGCCGTTCAGACGCAGCAGCAAGCATGCGCCGGATAACGCCTTCACCAACTGCATCAGTATCTGCGTTCATTTAATTATTTTATCCATAAATGTGTGTTTATTGTCGATTGGCGTTGTGGTTGGACGCCCCAGATCCTCGCGAGCGCCCTTCTTTATCACAAATTCAATAAATGCAGGGCCCTGCTTCTTCCTGATGTCATCCATCGCGGTGTGCAATTCAGTAATGCTCCGGACGGTCACCGTCGACTTGTATCCACAGGCACTGGCAATTGATGCGAACGAAATTTGCCTGCCAATGGTGGGCTGCCCCCCAACCGAATCATGTGCGCCGTTATTCAGTACAAAATGCAAAAATGACGATGGGGCGTATTGCGCAATCAGCGGCAGTGCACCCATGTGCATCAGCACAGCGCCATCGCCGTCAATGCACGCAACGGGGCTATCCTGGTAGCCGGCAATTCCCAATGCAATCATTCCGGCATGGCCCATCGATCCCACGGTTAAAAAATCCCGGTGGTGCCCCTGATTCAGCCTCTCTCGTATCTCAAAAATTTCACGGGAAGTCATTCCGGTTGTGGAGACAATTTTTGTTTTCTCGTTTACCATTGCCAGAATTGATTCCACCGCCTGCTCACGGGTCATCAGTTCGGTTTCGGCCACGTCTGGCACTGCCGTATCTGCGCCGGCGACACTGTACTTTCCAAAAGCTCCCTTGGGCACAAGCAATAACACCGGGGTGGACGCTGCCTTCATTTGCCGGGAAAGCCGCTCTATCTGCAATCGGACTTCATCCGTATTTGACGCCAGTATTTCATGTGGATACCCGATGGCGCTCATTAAATCCATTTGCACTTTTCCCTGTTTTACATGTTGCGGTTCGTCTTTTATCCCCGGCGCGCCGCGCCAGCCAATCATTACAAGCATGGGGATACTGTATACATCCGGATCAGCCAGAGACAATAACGGGTTAATCGCATTTCCAATGCCTGAATTCTGCATGTAAACCAGTCCCGACTCTCCCGTTGCCAGGTGGTACCCTGTCGCTAAACCAATCGCCGCGCCCTCATTGGCTGCGATAATGTGCTGCCGCTCTGGAAATTGATCCGTAACGCAGGCGCAGAATTCCTTTAACAGGGAATCCGGCACTCCCGTAAAAAAGCTGAAGCCGCTGGCCTTAAGTAGATTAACAAAACTGGACGGATCTAGCATCATGCCCCTCCCAGCGGAATCAGCTCAAGAATTTCCCTGATGGGCAGCAATCCGGATCTCGCCTCGTAAGCCCGCTGATGAGTCAGTATACTGCGAGCGGTTTGCATCATGGCCGGGTATGCGCTGCGTATAAGCTGGTTTGCGTAAATGATCACATTGGCCCCTGCTCTTGAGAGCTCGTCTTCGTAAATGGTGTCATATGTTGTCGGCACAACAACAACTGGCACTTTGCGACTGAAATTTCGATAAGCATCAAGAAATGCGAGGATCTCATCGGGAGTCTCCTGTTTGGAATGAATCATTATGCCATCCGCACCGGCAGCAATATAGCTCCTGGCCCGTAACAGCGCATCGTCAATCCCCTGTTTGAGAATCAGGCTTTCGATTCGCGCGATAATCATAAAGTCATCGCTTACCTGGGCGCGCTTCCCCGCAGCAATTTTCTGTGTAAAATGCTCAATACTATCCTGATTTTGTGGCACTTCCAGCCCATACAGGGAATTTCTTTTAAGACCTATTTTATCTTCAATAATGACAGCGGACACACCCAGTCGCTCCAGCGTGCGGACCGTAAAAATAAAGTGTTCGGTTTTTCCCCCGGTATCGCCATCGAAGATGATGGGTTTGGTGGTCACTTCAAGCAGATCGTTAATATTGGTTAACCGTGCTGAAATATCGACTGCTTCTATATCGGGCTTTCCTTTTGCGGTGGAATCTGTCAGGCTGGATGCCCACATTGCATCAAATTCGCGACGTTTGCCATTGACTTCCACATACGTCTCCTCAACGATGCGACCGGTTAGCCCGCTATGCGCCTCAATAACGCGAACCACTTCTTTTGCCTGAATGAGCCGCCGCAACCGCAATCGACGAACGTCGGGACTGATGCCAACTTCACGGATAGCCTTGTTTAATTGCGTGGAGGAAATACCTGTAGTGTATGAAAGCTCAACAAGCTGCCCCCCCCATTGCTGCAGAGTATCGATAACCTGCTGCCGGGTTTCCTTCTGAACCCCCTCTTTCCAGTCATCGCCATGAACCACAAAGTCCGGACGAAGTTGTTCAAGATTAGGACGGTAATCCAGAGTCTCCTGCGCAACAACACGGCTTACACCTTTTAATCCCTCAACCACTGCTTTCCGCTGTTCAAATTCCAGATACGGCAGGCGTTTGTAACTTGCGATGGCTCTGTCTGTCAGCAGACCGACCGTTAATTCCCCAAGTTTCGCTGCTTCCCTGATGATATTCATGTGACCGGGATGCACTAAATCGGCACTCATCCCTACATACACGGTTTTCATAAGATTTATTCCTTCGTTAAATTACGCTGTCGACAAACGTCACTCAAAACATGAAAAAAATGATACTATTTCGCTTTTATGCGGCTGTCTATAAAGAGTGTCTGCAGCCTGCAGAATATCTTTCTGAATTTGAGCGCAACAAGGCCACATGAACCCCGGCAATCACGCACAGACAGCGACGATATTTGTTTCATTTTTGTGACAATTATTGTAAGCAACAACGACCGATTTTCCTGAGCCAAACAGAAAGACAACCTTCAACCAAGATCATTGAATCATGTCTGATTTTTTTTATACCGTTTTTATCTATCCATTGGAATTTCTGATGAAGTGTGTGATGGAAACGGTTCTGAATAATACGGGAGACCCCATTCTTTCTCTCGTTGCTGTAAGCGCGTTTGTTTCAATTGGGTCATTACCGCTGTATCACATTGCCGAGAAATGGCAGGACAACGAACGGGCCATTCAGGAAAAGCTTCAACCCAAAATAAGAGAATTTAAAAGCGTATTCAAAGGCGCCAGCCTCAACGCTTATATTCAAACGCTGTATCGACAAAACGAGTATCATCCGGTAATGGCGATTCGTGCTGTATTGGGGATACTGATTCAGATTCCCTTCTTCATCGCCGCTTACCATTTGCTATCCGAATATCCGGCATTCGAGGGCGTTTCCGCTATATTTTTTAACGATCTGGGTCGCCCGGATGGTTTGATCAAACTTGGAAGTTTAAGTATCAATGTGCTTCCTTTCCTGATGACTGGCGTCAATATTCTGTCCGCAGTGATTTACGGCAAGAAACTTGGGACAAAGGAAAAAATTCAAACATATGGCATCGCCGGCGTATTTCTTGTGGCGTTGTATTCATCGCCGGCATCTCTTCTCTTTTACTGGACATCAAACAACATTTTCAGTCTGGCCAAAAATGGCATATATCGACTGATTTATCCTGACGGAAGAATTAAATCCACGCAGCAGAATGAAACACGGATCTGGCCAATATTTCTTCGGATTTCCGCGTTGCGCCCCTCGACATGGGGACAGATAACTCTGTTTGTTTTAACGCTGGCGCTGTATCTCATTGCGCCGGAATTCACAAAGCCTAACTCTGAAACACAGGGACAGCTTTATGGCCTGATCTACACCGTGTTGCTAATGCTGGGCGGATTGACGATCGCTGGCGCGCTGGCCAATAAAACAATGCGACGCAGCGCCAGAAATACGACTGCCGCGGTTTATGGCATCGTTGTTCTTATTTCATTGGGACTGCAACTGGTATGGATGCTGAATGTGGTGCCGGACGTTAAATTCACCCAATACGCCGCCAATAGCCTGTTCGCTTTAATGTTTTTTAACGGCGCGCGCAGTGTTTTCGCTCTCTGGTCCAACTGGATAGCAAAAAACGAACTTGAAGTCACCACACGCCCCGGGACGCTGTTTGCGCTTGCCGTGCTGACCCTCCTGACCACAATTTTTATTGCTGTCCCGTTGCCGCTTGTTTCAACCGCCAGTGTTGGTGATTTCGAAAAATCGCTTTCTTATTATCTATTTTTTATGCTGATGCTGGTTGTTTCCTTTTTTATACTCAGCTGCGTTGTGTATTCGTATCTGTCCAGAGCATCCCGTAGCCTCCTTATCTACATCATCAGTTTCCTTGCAATCCTGTCACTGGTCAATGCCTTCGTGTTTGCAGGCGAATACGGTGATATGAGCAATTTCAATTTCGAAAATGGTCTGCCGGAAGAACCCGTCGCCAAAATCGTAAATATGTTTGTACTCATCATCATTGGCGGCGGACTCATTCTGCTGTTTCTCAAACGTTTGTACAAATGGCTGTTGCCAGTGTGGATCATATGCCTGCTGTCAATCGGTGTTGTGACTGTCAGCGAAAGCCATCGGTTTTACCAAAAGAGTCAAAAGATATCCCTTAAGTTCGCGCAGGCTTCGCAGCTTGACAAGCAATTTGTTTTTTCGAGGACGCAGCCAAATGTTCTGGTGATCATGCTTGACCGATTTGTTGGAGGTATGGTGCCCAAAGCATTTGAGCTGGCGCCGGTGTTAAAGAGTCAGTTTGAAGGATTCACGTGGTATCCGCAATATTTTTCCGATGGTGCATTCACCATTTTAGGGGTGCCTTCGCTGATGGGGGGATGGGAATATCATACAAAAGAAGTGCAATATACGCGCACGACAATGCCACTCAAACAGAAGCTGGACGAGTCTGCCAGAGTACTGCCATACAATTTCAACAAAGCCGGTTATCAAACAACCGTTTTTGCCGATCTTGAGGCATACTTTGATCCCGAAAACAGGAAATACATTGAGCGAACAAAATTTGCGTCATTGAAAGCCCAATACAAGGACCTTTGGCTGCAGGAGCATCAAAAAAAACTCAAAGAAGATAATGTCAGAGGAAAGCTGGCTATCTTTGGACTTTTCCGAACAGCTCCACCGATATTGCGAAACTATATTTACGACAATGGTGACTGGTTACTCGGTTCGAAGGCAAAAAACACTGACATGGGAAACAAAAGCATCATAGGGGACAAACAGGTATCATTCCTGACAACAAATGATGCGCAGATAAATCGTGCTGTTGAAGGGTTCAGCACGCTATACTTTTTGCCTCGCCTGTCAGCAACATCCGACAAAGCGCATAAACAGTTTTACTATTTCTCAAATGCATTCACCCACGAACCGGTTATAGCGAACGCGAATTTTGACTTGTCTGTTCACGAGCGAATTTTCTACCCAAGGGATGTGTACGACGAGTTTGATGAAAGTATGTATACACTGCAGCATCTGTACACCGACACAACCGCCCTTGTGGCGATTGGAAAATGGTTCGAGTGGATGAAGCAGAACGATGTATACGACAACACAAAAATAATAGTGGTTTCCGATCATGGCAGAAATGTTTACGATCCTGTTTTAAAATCTCAGAAAATCATCAGTTCACTCAACGCTAAAAAGCCCGATGCGTCATGGTTTCATGGTTTACTCATGGTGAAGGATTTTGGGCAAAAAGGGGCCATGCGAAAAAGCAATCAGTTTCTCACGACGTGTGATGTTCCGTGGCTGACCATGAAAGACATTGTCACCAATCCAATCAACCCGACATCGAAAAAGAAAATCGTGTTCAACGCAGACAGGTATCCATTCTCCATGTTTTTCACGCCACCGATGATCTGGCAGCAGACAAAATATAAATACAAGGTGAAAGATATTTTCGAGATTCAGCGTAAAAATGATGTCCTGGATCCGGCGAAATGGAAGCGCGTTAATGTTAAATAGCATCCTGTTATATTTGGATCCCGGTTCCGGAAGTATGTTGCTCTCGGCGGTGGCGGGCATTATTGCAACGCTCTATTTCCTGATAAAAGGGGTATTCTTCAAGTTGCTCAATATGCCCGCATATCTGTCGGGAAAAAGAACAAAATCGGCTATCAAAGACAAAATTGTGTTTTATTCAGAGGGCGGCCAGTACTGGAACGTTTTCAAGCCCATTATTGAAGAACTGAATCACCGCGAAATATCCTGCCTCTACCTTACAAGCAAAGAGAACGACGAAGGTCTTTCGTGCGGACTTGATCACGTTAAAACGAAGTATATTGGCGAGGGAAACAAAGCCTATTTCGTTCTCAATACGCTCAGTGCGGAACTGCTAATCATGACCACGCCGGGAGTTGATGTTTTGCAAATCAAACGCAGCAGAGGTGTAAGGAAATACGTACACATAACCCATTCGGCCGGTGGTTGCAGCGGATATGCCACCTATGGTGTAGACTATTACGATGTGGTCCTGACAGGAGGAACCGGCGACAAGGCAATGATTGAGGATTTGGAACGCGCTCGCGGCACTCACAAAAAAGATATTAGAATCATCGGATGCACATATCTTGATGTTCTCAGAAAAAAACTGCGTGAAACCGATGCTGAGCTTTATTTTGAGCGCGTTCGACCCACCATTATGCTGTCGCCCACGTGGGGATTGCACGGGTTGCTCAGAAAATCCGGTGAAACTATTTTAAAACAGCTCACTTTGCTCGACAGGTACAATATAATTGTCAGACCGCACCCCCAGGCGTTTATTTCAGATAAAGATGTAATGGAAAAACTTACGGCACTGTTTCCCGACAGTGAAACCTTACGGTGGGATAACGCGCCTGATGGCCTGAATTCAATGCGCCAGTCCGATATGATGATTAGCGATTTTTCAGGGGTTCTGTTTGATTACATTTTCCTTTTTGAAAAGCCGGTGCTGTCATTTAAAGGACATTATGACAAAAGAGGCCACGACTCGATGGACCTCAGCGATGACCCATGGAATCTGCGCATGCTTGAAAAAACAGGCCTCTCAATTAGCCACGATGATCTGAGCACATTGCCCGACATTGTGGAGAATCAGCTCAAAGGGGGCACAGCGATAAGCACCTTTCTCGATGAACTGCGTGATGGGATGGACAAATATCCCGACCTTTCCGGTATTCGCGGCGCAGACGCTGTTGAGTCACTCCTCATGGCAAACGATGCGCAAATTTCCTGACTGTTGTTTCGAATATCAGCAGGCACGACACAAGCCGCGCATTGCAGAACGACCGGCGAGAAAAGTTTTACTCCCTCAGCACAAAAAAAAATGATTTCGAGATTGACTGAATCCGCTTGAACTGAAAATATGCCACCCTCGTGATTCTATGGATGTTCAACCTATTATTTAAAGGAGAGTGCCATGTATAAAGTAATCGTAGCGAGTGCTGTTACCCTGCTGCTTGTTGCATGCAATAAACCATGCCCCGAATGCAAACAGGAAGAGCCTCAAAAAGTGGAAGTTACCAAAAAAGAACTGAAAGATCTCAACGATAAGTTAAATTATTCAGTGGGTTACGACGTCGGTCGCTCCGCCGCCCGAAACCAGATGGAACTCAAGGACGAAATATTCCTCAAAGGCGTAAAAGACGGCATGAACGACGAAGAAAATCCCGAAGCCGCACTCATGGATGATAAAGAGCGCATTGAAACCAAGCGTGAGCACTCCAAAATCAGAAGAGAAGAAGAGCGCAAGCAACGGGAAGTCGAAGCGGTTGAGAATAAAAAGAAAGCCGATGCCTTCATGGCTGAAAACAAAAGCAAGGAAGGCGTAATCACCACCGAAACGGGTCTCCAGTACATCATCGAAAAAGAGGGTGATGGTCCCAAACCCGCCATGGAAGACAGAGTGTCGGTTCACTACAAGGGGACACTCATTGATGGTACAGAGTTCGACAGTTCCTACAAACGCAACCGCCCGGCAACGTTCCCGGTGGGCCGTGTTGTCAAAGGCTGGACCGAAGCGCTCCAGCTGATGCCTGTAGGATCCAAATGGAAGCTGTTTATCCCACCGGATTTGGGATATGGCGAACGCGGCGCTGGCTCAAAAATCGGTCCCAACAGCGCATTGATTTTCGAGATTGAACTGCTTGAAATCATCAGTGGCGAAGAAACTGCCCCGGGGGCCCCAGCGGCATCCGGAAAACCAGCCCCCCCCAAACCGGCTGCAAAAAAATCGCCAGTTGCACCAGCCCCGGCGGCAGCCGCTGCTCAGCCTGCTGCTGCTGAATAGCAACAGAGATTACTGAATTTCCCGTATCCATCTCCCATTTTTTCCCTGAAAAACCAAATCTGCCGTTGCAAAACAAAAAATATTCTCTATTATCCGCAGGTCTTTGGTCGCACTAACCTGATAAATACCAGCCACTAATGGAGCGAACTCAAATGAAACTAAACTTCGATAAACTGGGAAACGGTCTGCTTCCCGCGATTGTGCAGGACTTCGAATCCGGAAAAGTGCTCATGGTCGCGTTTATGAATCAGGAAGCCTTCGACCACACTGTGAAAACAAAAAAAGCCACTTTCTACTCCCGCTCACGCAACCAGCTCTGGGTCAAAGGCGAGAGTTCCGGAAATATTCAGGAAGTGAAGGAAATATACGTCGATTGTGACGAAGACACCGTGCTGGTTAAAGTGAATCAGATTGGAAACGCCGCCTGTCATAAAGGATACAATTCCTGCTTCTACCGGAAGCTTGACGACAATGGGGCGCTTAACATTGTAGAGGAGCTCGTGTTCGATCCGAGCGAGGTATACAAAAAGTAAGGGAGGGTTGACATGAGCCGTACACTTAAACTGGGTATCCCCAAAGGCAGTCTGCAGGAAAGCACTGCTGCACTTTTCGCCAAGGCTGGTTATCACATCACTTTTCGTTCAAGAAGCTATTATCCGTCCATTGATGATAAGGAAATTGAATGCATGCTCATCCGGGCACAGGAGATGTCCCGATATGTTGAAAACGGTATTCTCGATTTGGGACTGACCGGGCTTGACTGGATTGTTGAGAATGGATCGGATGTGGCAGAGGTTGCGGAGCTTGAATATGCCAAGGCCAGCTATGGGAACGTACGCTGGGTACTCGCGGTGCCCAACGATTCGGATATTAAGGGGCCAAAGGATCTCGAAGGAAAAACCATCGCCACGGAAGTGGTCAATTTGACCAAAGAATATCTGAAAAAACATGGTGTAACCGCTAAAGTCGAATTTTCCTGGGGGGCGACCGAAGTCAAACCGCCCAAACTGGCCGACGCGATAGTGGAAATCACCGAGACCGGTTCGTCGCTCCGAGCCAATAATCTTAAAATCATTGACGACATTCAGGTCTCCACCACCCGTCTCATCGCCAACAAAGAGGCAATGAAAGATGAGTGGAAAAGCGGAAAAATATCCCGCATTGCATTGATGCTCGAATCCGCCATTCGCGCCCGCAGTTTTGTGGGCGTCAAGCTCAACTGCTCAGTGGATGCCCTCGATAAAATCATCGAATTACTGCCTTCGCTCCACAACCCCACAGTATCGCATCTGACAGATGAAAACTGGCGTGCTGTGGAAATCATTGTGGAAGAGTCGATAGTTCGCACACTGCTTCCCCGGCTGAAGGAAGCCGGTGCAGAGGGCATCATTGAGTATCCGATCAATAAGATAATTCCCTGAATTGATTCTTTTTCAGATCATTTCCATCCAGCAAAAAGTTTCGGTCAAAATCAAGCTCTGTGATATAGTTGCCCAATGATGTTTGGGCGATGCCATCAACTCCAGATTCTCGCAATACTCATGTGTGTTGAATTGCTTTCAGTTTCCGCCTGCGCCCGAAGCTACCATCCAGGCGCCCGTCTTTCTGGAATTGCCGCGTATTACGCTGATAAATTTCAAGGCCGCAAGACCGCCAGTGGCGAGGTGTACGACAAAAACCAATTTACTGCCGCGCATAAAACCCTCCCCTTTGGCACGAAAGTAAAAGTGACGAATTTATCGAACATGCAAACCGTTATCGTCAGAATCAACGACCGCGGGCCGTTTGGGGACCGAAAGCGCATAATCGATTTATCGCGTGCCGCAGCGGAGCAGCTGGATATGATTCGTCAGGGAATTATCGAAGTTGAAGTTGAGATACTCGAAATGCCGGAAAAACAGGCGAAGAAATCAGAGAGTTAGCTTTCGAATCCATCCGTGCACGTCAGCGTCGATGCCAAGCTGAATGTTCACCAGCCGGTTATACAGTTTGGTGCAGTATTCCCCTGGGTTGTCGTCGGCACAGTAAACGACTTCCCTGTCTCTCCAGGTGATGGATTTGACAGGCGTTATCACCGCAGCGGTGCCACAGCACCCCGCATCAACAAAGTCAAAAATTTCCTCAACAGGCACTGCCCGACGCTGGGGTTGCATGCCCATATCTTCAGCGATCTGAATCAGGGACATATTCGTAATGGAGGGCAACACGGAGCTGCTGGCCGGGGTAACGTACTGCCCGTCTTTGGTAATTCCAAAGAAATTGGCAGGACCGGATTCGTCCAGATATTTCTTTTCTTTGGCATCGAGGTAGAGCGCCTCGGTAAACCCGTTGTTTTTTGCTTTGATACTGGCGCGCAATCCTGCCGCATAGTTTCCCCCAACCTTGACATCTCCCACGCCATTGGGGGCAGCGCGATCGAACAACTCCTCGACGACAAGGGTCACCGGTTTAAATCCCGCTTTAAAATATGGACCAACCGGAGTGACCATCACGATAAACATATATTCGTCGGCTGGACGCACGCCGATGCGCGGCCCGGTGCCAATCATCAACGGTCGAACATACATTGTCGCCCCCGTGCCAAATGGGGGCACGAAACGGCGGTTGGCAGCCACCACGCGATCAATTGCATCCTGAAACATCGCCGCGGGGACTGGCGGCATATAAATTTTTTCGCAGGACCGAATCATTCGGCGGGCATTCTCAATATCCCGAAAGACAACTACATCGCCATTTTTCTGTTCATAAACTTTCAGGCCTTCAAATGCTTCCTGACCATAGTGAAGACAGGAAGCGGCCATGTGCATGGGAATATACTCATCGCTGCTGAGTACACCATCACCCCACTCCCCATCTTTCCAGGTGTAGCGAATATTGAAATCGGTTTTCCGATATGTAAATCCCAGGTTTTTCCAATCCAAATCGACCCGTTGCATCCAGTTACTCCAAACTACGTTAATATTCCATCAAAGCCATTACAAAGCGGCATCATTTACCATCCCATACCATCCCGGTTTCTGCATGGCTGATGGGGCCAAACGTTATAAAATGACGTATCGATTATTTCAATCTTTTTAATGCATTAAAGCTTAACTCCCGCATCTGGGAATTCTGATGCCCAAGCGCCAGCATTTCAAGCCAGGCCACGGCGTCTTCTCCGCCAATGCGTGACAGTACCTGAATACACCTTGCCTCCACTTCAATGCCCCCCCCCTGTGCAATCTCAATAATCCGATTGGCGTGCCGCTGATCCGCCAGCTCGGATGCTGCTTCAACCGCGGCCTGCCCCACCTCAATCCGGGGATCATTCAATAATTCAATCACCTTGGAGGCGGCAAACTTTTTCCGGTATTGCTGAAGTAATGATAATGCCAGAATCTGTTCGTCGGGTTCAGGAGACTTAAGCGCTGCCACCCATCGCTTTGCCGTACCGTTACAGATACGGATATGAGATGCCAGTCCACGCTGAAGGTCGGTCATCGCCCCCAGAACCAGACGATTCCGTTTTTTTGGATCTGTGCCGTCTATTCTGCCAAGCACCACAACTTTTACCGGAAGATGTACTGCCGCAGACATATCGCTGTATAAAAAACGCCCTTCGAGCATCATTTCACTCTGATCATATCGGGGGTCATCGCTCCGGACAGTAATTGTTGTCAAAGTGCCGCGAACAAATAGAACCGAAACACCTTCCTGTGCCAGTCGGGGGAGTGGCGTGACTACTTTTGTTTTTAAAAGCTGCTCAAAAGATGCATTTGTAATGGCTCCCGAATCATCGTGCCATTCCCGAATGTTTAAATCAAATTCGTCCTCGCCGGTAATGGGGTTGAACTTTTCACATCCAGCCGTCAGTCCACCAACGACAATCAGGGCTATTAAAAGGGGCCACGCTGAGCGACTCGCTGAGGTGGGATATGGTGCAGTATTATGCGTCATTGCTTCAGATTCATTTCAAAATCATTTCAGAGTTATCTCATTTGGGGGAACCGGCACAATCGTCCAGCAACCGATGCAATGCCTCATTTCCTGTTTCATCAAAATCAGACCGATAATTATGCCCCGCGCCACCCATGTCAACATATACGGAAATTATCCCGGTTTTTTTAATTCTCTTTTGCAACACCGGAATTTTTGAACGATTTGCGGGTGTGCTCATTGCCAGTCCTATCCGATTGACACCGTTCCGCTTCATGCCTTGCAGGTATCTTTCCATCTGTTTTATACCGCCCTCAATTATAAACACTGTTTCAAATTCGCCGGGCTGCAATTGAACGATTTCAGGCAACAAAATTGCGCCAAGGGAAAATCCCACCAAAACGGTCCCCTCCAGACTAATAGCGCCGGGAAAACGATTTTGGAGAGCGATAAGTGCCGCGTTCATCTCTTTGGAAACCTGTCCTGCACCACCTCGATACGTCCAGCGATCTTCCTCGAGCGTGGCATAAGGTGTGCGGACACCGCGGGGACACAGCACCCATCCGTACCACGACGCGACATCCCGCCACATTTCGCATTGCCATTCGGGTCGATCAAAATTACCGTGCAGCACAATAACCACAGGCATTGGCGTATTCGACTCTGTTGACGGTGTCACAAAAGATGCGTCGTTAAATCCAGGCACTGATAGTCTCTGCGGCGCCGTCAGCACCGGAAACAGAGAACCAGCAGAGGAATCGCCGATCGGGTCTGGTCCATTATTCGGTTCAACAATCCTCCTGGGTGTACCATTTTGCGGATTCAACTGGGCTTCAGCGGGAACATGTTGCGCGGGGTAAGGCATATCCAGAGGCTCAGCCAGATGCGGTTCATTGCCATCTCCGCTCCCGCTGCCACAGCATGGCCAACTGAACGCCGCGAATGCGAAAATAACGATTCGGATACGACATTTCATTTTGCCGCCGCAAGATCTCTCAGCGCGCCATACTTGTGATTTCGCTCGGGAAAGTTAATATCATCGGTGAGTCCAAAACTTCCATATCGCGTGTAGGCACTGCTCAAAATAAAGTGCATCGCCATTGCTCCACCTAGCTCAAGAAACGCGTCGCCATAATTGTATTTAAGAAGTTCCCCCATTCCAGAATCTCTCTCAGCGCTGATAACGTTATCAATGTTTGTCAGATTTCCAAGTTCCGGGTGGCCGCCGCCCTCATAAATGAAATATCCGCCAGCCAGTCCCCAGTCTCCGGCGGTGGTTATCCATTGCATTCGTCCGGCTTCATTCACCCCATCGGTTTCATCAATCTGCGCTGCAATATCATCGCGGGCCAGTGCCAGAATATCTGCAATACTTTGCCCGTCTTCCATTGGCATTGAAAAGTAGGCCTGACTGGCAATACCATACAAATAATTGGCCGGCTCACCGATATTGTCGCGAATGTATTCCAGCATGGGAACCACCCACCATTTCAGCATTGGTTTGTGACTGCACAAAATCGGGCGGATCCGTGTATTGATAGCCCCCTGCCCCATTACTTCTCCAAAAATGTCTGCCAGTTCAACGGTTCGGCGCGCATGATTCTCATGTTCGCCAATTCCGAGGTCATCTGCCTGCGCCAGGTTCCAGGGCTGTTGCGGAAAAATGCTATTCCAAACTTCGTTGGAGTTTTCCACGTAAACATTCAGGTCACTGTCCAGTGTGTCGGCGATAAGTTGTGCCAGATTTCGCACGTAGTCCTCGGTGGCACTGTTCGGTATGCATATCCAAATGTCCTTTCTGAGCATGTTCCCAAGCGCAATGACATATTCCCATGCCGCTGCATCATACTTTCCAGTAGAATCGAGTCTGGACTGAGATGCATCGTCCGGAAGTTTTCGCATGGCCCATTCGGTGACTTGCGGATACGTTTCTTCCACGTCATTTGTACCCACAAACGGCATAAACCGGATAGCCTCAAACGCAATCCCCTGCAAGGCCGCAATAAACGCATCAGTAAAGATTTTATCGGTATCAGGCGGATAGCCCGGACGATACATTTTAAAATCCGTGAATCCGCTTTCACCAGTATCTGATGCGGTGCGTCTGGTCTCTGTAAAGTCAATGAGCACAAACCCGTATCCAGCCCCTGAGGCGTCTGGAATAACAAAATCAAATGTCGTTGTGTTCGTCGCCGTATCGTAATTGAGATTCTCAACAGTCCCACCCGAGTTGCCCGACACATTTGCCTGCCCTTTAAATGAACACTTATACGTTCCGGAGATATTAATGCGATATTCCTCGGGATCGTCAATTTCACCTGCCCATTCCGCCACGGGGCGATTGTCCCACACAAACTGGGCGTCCACTTTAGGCCATCCTTTGCTGTCCACCTGTGAAGCGGTTAAGTCGCTTCCACCTGTATTCCAGCGGTAATTCTCCTTCACCACATCCACGAATGTACCGCCGCGTTCCGGAAAATTTAGATTAATGCCAATGCCTGTGCGGGGCGGCAGCATCAGGGACACGGTATCGCTGTCACTGTCGTTGACCGTGATAGTCTCGGTTTCTGAGTCATTTCCACTGTCAGTGCCATTTTCAAAAGGATCACCGGTACTGCTGCCAGTGTCTGCCTCTGTTCCCGTATCCTGTCCCGTCTCCGTATTTGAATCATTAGCTGTCACGATGTCGGATTCGCTGTCGGTGCTGTTTAAAGCTGTATTTGAATCATTAGCTGTCACGATGTCGGATTCGCTGTCGGTGCCGCCCAGGACTGTGTCGGCGGAACGACTGTCGGTCTCATTGGTTATATCTGAAACCGTTCCCGTATCCTGCCCAATGACCGTATCATTGTCGGTGGGAGTAGAAATTGAGTCATTAGAATCATTCACAGTCTCCGAATCGGCCACAGTCTCCGAATCGGTGGTACCGGAAGAACTACTGCCACTGCAGCCAGCGAACAGAAACACGCCAGCCAATCCCAATAATGCTAATATTTTTTTCATATTTACCTCTTTTGTGAACAGGATAAACATCATCGTATCATTAAAATCAGGCAAATGAAAATCAGGCAAATGCAGTAAAGCGAAATGAATTGGCGGCAGTATACAGGAGGGAAAGATATAGCGTCACTCGTGGGAACGTTCCAGATTTTCAACCCAGTACCGCTGCGTTACCCATTTCATCCTTTACACCTGGCGCCAATAGTGCCAAAGATGAGCCGTTAACTCTGAAAAAGGAAGCCCCTGATTATCAACAATTTCGGTCAGGCTGAATTTAAAATGAAGTTATTACGCGTCGCTGCAGCAAGTCTCAATCAAACACCCATTCATTGGGCGCGCAATTTAAACAACATCAAATCAGCTGTCTCGCTGGCCAGGACACAACAGGTATCCCTGCTCTGTCTTCCCGAGATGGCGATTACCGGTTATGGCTGCGAAGATGCGTTTCTTTCTCCGTCACTCCAGCAAACCGCCCTCGATATGCTGGGGGAAATTGTTGATGTCTGCCGCGATATCACTGTGGCAGTTGGATTGCCGGTGAATTTCGAAAACACCCTATACAACTGTGTGGCGCTGATCAGTGACGGCGAGCTCTGCGGCATTGTGGCCAAGCAATACCTCGCAGGCGATGGCATACATTACGAACCCAGGTGGTTCAAGCCATGGCCATCCGGCAAACGCGGAGCGTTGCGGTTTCGAGACACGACAGTCCCGTTTGGAGATATTCTGTTCGCTATTAACGGCGTACGGATTGGCTTCGAAATCTGTGAGGATGCATGGGTGGCAGAGCGGCCCGGGGTACAGCTGGCCAAACGGGGCGTCGACATCATCCTCAATCCCAGCGCGAGTCATTTCAGTTTTGGAAAGCACGAAATTCGAAAATCCTTTGTCCGCGAAGGCTCTCGTGCGTTTGCTGCCATCTATGTGTACACAAACCTTGTTGGCAACGAAGCGGGTCGAATTGTGTACGATGGTGGCCCACTGATTGCTGCCGCAGGTAAGATGATGGCCACAGGCAAGCGGTTTACTTTCGAACCCGTTATGCTGCTGGCACACGATGTCGATATAGAGCATACCCGAATGCATAAAACGCAGCGCCCTGCATCCCTTTCTGAAGCGGGCGCCGTCGATGTCTCGCTGACCCGCGCTCATTTCAGCGAACCTGTTTCACCTTTGCCCCGGGACCATCGCAGCGAAGATGCGGTTTTCGAAAAGGCGGATGAATTCGCCCGCGCTGTCAGTCTGGGACTCTGGGACTATATGACCAAAAGTCGTTCAAGGGGCTTTGTACTGTCCTTAAGTGGCGGCGCGGATTCCAGCGCAGTCGCGACACTCATTCGAATTATGGTAGAGTTGGCCCTCAGGGAAATCGGCGAACAGAAAATCAGGGCTGCAGCGCCATGGATTTCCATGGACGCCCCAAACGCAGATGCGATTATGAGCCAACTGCTGACATGTATATACCAGAGCACCCGTCACAGTTCAGCGGTCACGCTCGATGCAGCACGAACCGTAGCCCAATCCGTTGGTGCACAGTTCATGCGTTGGGATGTGGACAATCTGGTGTCGTCCTATACGCACATGCTCGAACGATCCATTGAAAGGCCGCTCAGCTGGGATACAGACGATTTGGCGCTGCAGAATATCCAGGCGAGGGTAAGAGCCCCGGGGGTCTGGATGCTGGCCAACATCAAAGGCGCACTCCTTATTTCCACCAGCAACCGATCCGAGGCGGCAGTCGGGTATGCGACCATGGACGGCGACACCAGCGGGGGACTGAGTCCTATCGCCGGTATCGACAAGGCGTATCTGTTGGACTGGCTTCGCGAAGCCGAAACCGCCGGTGTGTCAGGGTTGGCCTCCATGCCATGGTTAAGGGTGATTACATCGCAAAATCCCACCGCGGAATTGCGTCCAATCGAAAATGAGCAGACAGATGAAGGAGACCTCATGCCCTACCCGGTTCTTGAAGCCATTGAAAAGCTGGCCATCCGGGACAGAAAAGGTCCCGTTCAGATTTACAGACTGCTCAAACATGAACGTCCAGAATCAGGTGCCCAGTTGAAGCAATGGGTTCGCCGATTTTTTACTCTGTGGTCCCGCAACCAGTGGAAAAGGGAGCGATATGCCCCATCATTTCATTTGGATGACAAAAACCTGGACCCCAAAACATGGTGCCGGTTTCCGATTCTCAGTGGCGGATTTTCCCTGGAACTGGACTTAATGGATAAAGAATCCTGAATTAAAAATCATCCAGTCACATTCGGGGCATTTGTCACGTTTAAATTAAAGAAAAATTCAAAAATTCATTATTTTTGTTTTTTTTCATTCGTCTCATTGACTTCGCCTTCAGATAATGTAAATATCACGCCATCTTGAAAGCTAAATGGACGAATTTTTTGCACAAAGGGAAATCCCTCTTTTGCAACAACTCAATCAAGGAGAAGAAAATGAAAAAAATGGTTAAAGTATTCGTTGGTGCATTGGTTCTCGCAGCTGCAGTTACAGCATGTTCTTATGGCAGCATGGCAATTACACCTTCAAACAAAGCAATCGTTCTTCGCAACGACGGTTTCCTGATGGGTGCGTTGAGAAAAGCATATGTATGCGACGTTTCTGACGCCGGTTTAAGCAACTGCCAGGCCTCTGCAGAGAAGCCATAATCTCCCTTCTTGAGTCAATCTCAATTTCCAGCTAAAGTCTTCCCATGAAATTTTATACTGTTTTCAAATCAATGATGGTTTTGTGCCTCTTTAGCGCGCTCAGTGGCTGCGGGACGGAATCAGAACGGGGCAACACTGCAGTCGACCCTGCCCAGGAACCTGTTGCCATTATTCTAAACCCCAAAGGCAATCTTCCTGGCATGGATATCGCCGCGGTTTTAACCCCCAAGGCAGACTCTCTTAAAACCGCAGAAGCGCTGTCGCTGGCATTTCATACGGCCAGAGCAGCCTGTGCCGAAAGTCTCATTAAGCCCAACGAAAAAATTCACAGTATCGAAGGGATCACTGTTTTCGAAGGAAAAATGTCGGTTAAACCATCAGGGGAATCTGACAACGGCCTGTCGTGCCTGACATCAAAACTCGACGGCCAGACACTGAAGGGGTTTAAGGACATGACCCACATGATGGATTTGCAAATTAAATTGAGAAGTGCCCAATGACAAACAAATTGTCACTGGTTTGTCTTTCATTTGTTTTCACAACGCTGCTCTCACTAAATGCAGTATCGGTGAATGCCGGGGGCTCGAGTCGAGGCAAATCAAGGGGCGGGGGACCTATGTTCGACTCCAGAAATATCAACGCCGAACTGGAAACCGGATTTGTCGCCTTTAACAACAGCCAGATTCCCGGGCGACTCTTTGCGCGAATGCAGGTGGGGATGCTTAGAGCAATAGATCCCGTTTTTGCCACAGCGGGACTGGGGCTGGATATTGGCGGCATCAGAAATGCAGCCCCTGGTGTACATATGAGCGTCATGCATCTTGTCAGCGGATTCAGTGCACAGGCATTTTTCAATTTGGCGCTCGATGGCACTCCCATATTCGGCGCAGGCGTTGGCTGGAGTCTGATTGGCGCCGAATATCAGGTTGGAAAAAGCGAAAAATTTGAACGGCTGTTGCTTTTTAAATTAAAAATTCCTTTCGGAGTGGGGATGTATGGCATTCATAAAATGGCACGGGATGTGAAATTGCAGTCACTTAATCCCCACAGTTCAACCGACACCCCATAATCGCTCGCTCCATTTGTCCCAATGGATCGATGATTGTAACCAGAATATTTCTCAATACCCTTGTTGACACGCCCCGCAAAATAAGTCGAATCAGCTGATAGCGCAGTTCGCCAATGACCGCACCTGCAAAGGGCGTCCATGCCAAATCGATACCGGACGGTCTCTGGAACCAGGATTCAACAAGATACTCCCAGGTAAACGAGGCAAAAACAGCGTATAAGAACGAAACAAACCCATTATGTCCGTAAGTCCGTCCAGCCAGATAGACCTCGGAACCATACAGCCCATGCAGTACTGTGTTGATCACCCACGGATCGTCATCGAGTTCAAAAAAAATCCTGCTGCCGTTCATGTACGGAGGTTGTGTCCAGCTTTCCCGAAATTGTGCCCGGCTGCCCTCGGTCGGTAAAAATGCATGCGGCCACAATACCATCAGCCCCACGTACATACCCACATCAAGAATCGCTGTTCGCATCAGAGGCAATTTGGCTCGCGTGGCGCCAGACAATGTGTCACATTCAGGTCGGGGTGGACCTTCCGGTTCTACACCATGAGAGTAAGACGGCGCAATCGTCAAAAAAACCAAAACGAGAATGAAAAACCTGGACAAATGAACAAGGCTGCGTCTATCGCCTTTTTGGGATGTTACAGTAGATCTTGTCGACATTGTCTGGACCCCTTCATAACACGGATTCCCGCGCAGCCTACCCGTCTGAAGGGGGACGTGACAAACGTTATCGAGTGTGGCCAATGGCCCGATTTTTCTGTTTATTCCAATCTCTTTTAAAAACGAAACCGCCAAAAAATTGAGACTAATCTTCTTTGACTGAGCTGATTTTGCTGACGCAGCGCTATCCATTCAGACACTCCGCCATTAAATTCTTAATTTCCGATGGCGTGACAGCATCCGGTACCCAACGCAGAGATGGATGAATCCGGCGAAGGTGCTCATAGCGCTTGAGTTGCCTCGAAAAATCATATGCCAGAATCACTGGTATCTGTCCATGCCCTTCGTTTCGCAATTTTTCCAAAATAAAAAGCCCCTGATTATTTTGCAGAAACTTAAACGCCCGCAAGGGGTCCCCATTGTGTTCGCGGGTGGCCTTGACGTGATCACCGAGAAGATCACCAATAGGAATCCGGTCGAATCTCATATCCAGATAAATCAAATCCACCGAACGTTCCTGAAGCAGACTGACAGCCTGATCGCCGTTTCGGGCCTGCAGGTAAAGGGGGCCTTCCACAAATTTGCTCAAGCTGTCCAAATACTCGTCGCCGTCTTCAATGATCAGCACCACAGCATCTGAAATATTTTTTGTCATCAGGTATCATCTCCATAGGTAGCCACAGGCAACTTGACCGCCACAGCCTTCTGCCAGGTTGAATCTCCACCGTACACATCAAGGGTACCATCGTATCGCGTCACCAAATCGGCGGTCAACCCCAACCCCTCCTCAATATAACGTCCGCGAAGCATCTCGGCTGTCAGCTCTCTCGGCGACTTATCTTTTACCAGCAGCACTGCCCGCTCAATACCCGTCACCATATCCACTTCAGTCTGAAGTGTGAGTCCAATTTCCACGGCCTCCAAATCTTCGACATACAGGAGGGATGACTGCACTGCATTACGAATCAGGTTCGTCACAATATCAACGAATGCGGCACGGGGGACGGCCACATTTACCGAGCTGTTGTCCGGGACGTTCAGCTCCAGCGTCAGAGGTGCAAACCGGGCGCCAGAAAACGCGGGTTCAAGCCGGCACTGTTCGTACACTGTGCGCAAAAGCTTCTCATTCACCTCAAGGGTGCGCAACTGATTCAGCAAGTCGCGAACCGCTTCGTACCCTTCTATATTCAGCAATGCGGAAGCGGTCTTCAAATCCCGCTTTAATGCGGCTTTGGATGCCCCTACCAATGAATCATATTTAATCAGCCGGGCGCGGTTTCGACGAATCAGATTCATCCCCCTGAGCAATGGCGACGTCACCGCGTCCTTGCGTTTCAAATTCAGTCGCTTCTTATGCGCGTCCCCAATCTGTTTTAATTCATTAATGTAATGTTCCAACCGTGCCTGCACACCGCTGTTGCCGTCCTCTCCAAGCATCTGTCTGTAAAAATGCAGTATCCGCTCGCTCACATCCTCGCCTCTCTGCATTGCCTCCACCAGTCCAACCAGCATCATCGTGTTATGCTTCAGCACTTCGTGTCGCACCGCTGACAATACCCGCTGCACCTGAATCCCAGCATCTGGGTATCGGGCCACAAGCCGACGCAAATCCGTTCCACCCCATATTCGCATAAAAACGATTGTTGACAGCAACAGCAATGAAAAAAGCGTCAGTGCGGTCAACGAATTGTAGGCATCAAACCGCTCGTCCAGTCTTTCCTTCAACGAACGCGCTTCGGTACGGTAAATTGACGCCGCATCCTGTTGTAAAAATGCATGAATCCGTTGTCGCGCCGACAACAACCGATCCAGACGCGGAATATCTCTAAAAATCGAAATCAAATCGTTGTGTAAATCCCCGGCGTCCAATTTCGCCAGAAGATAGGTCGCACCAGAGTATCCAAGCTCTTCAGCTCTGAGCAGATGAATCCGGCCGCTCTCATGGTTTCCAATCTCAATATACGCCATCCCCAGTTGCTCGTGAATAATGGGCTGACGCTCCTTTTTCTGTAAAGACTGTATCAGCACTTTCAGCGCCTCACGGGTCTTTCCCGCCCCCATCAGAATCCGCGCCTCCAGATTCAGCACAATTGGCCCACGGTCTGAGTCATCCAGATTCCTAAGCGCTGCCATGGCGCCATTGAGATTACCTCGCTTCAGATGGGCTCGGGCTGTCCGCAATGATTTCGACAACTGCGGACTAAGCGCTTCTCCCGCCAACTGCTGCGCTTCGTTCAGGCCACTCTCTATCAAATCCTCGGGCGGAACCAGTGTTTCAAGTGCTCGCTTCAGCTTCAATGCGTCCGGGCGCTTGCTCGAAACGGGACTCACC
>JAFGWT010000274.1 GCA_016937015.1 Deltaproteobacteria bacterium
ATGTGGCTTTCCACCACGTCGGCGATGTCGCTGATGAATACCGGGATGCCGTCATCTGCCCGAAGCACGATGTTGGCGATGTCCTCGGGACTGCCCAAAAGGCCCAGATTGCGGATGTTCTGCTGTTCCCAGTGTTTGATGATAAAGCCACCGCCGGCGTTGGCGTTGTTCTGCTGAAGGGCGTCTTCCACATCGTGTAGGGTGAGATTGTATTTGAGCAGTCGCTCCGGGTTGACCTGCACTTCGAGCTGTCGCACCATGCCGCCAAAACTGTTGACTTCGTTCACCCCGGAGACCGCCCGAAGCCGTGGCGCCACAATCCAGTCCTGGATGGTGCGCAGTTCGGTTAATGAATGGGTGTCGCTTTTTAGCGTGTATTGCAGCACTTCGCCAAGGCCGGTGCTGATGGGGCCCATTTCGGGCTCGATGCCCGGCGGCAGACTGTCTTTGGCCAGCTGCAGCCGCTCCGCCACCAGCTGTCTCGTTAAATATGTGTCCACCTCGTCATGAAAAACCACCACCACCTGGGAGAGGCCGCTTTTCGACATGGAGCGCACCAGTCGGACGTGGGGCAGTCCGCCCATGACAGACTCCACCGGCACCGTAATCTGGCGTTCCACATCCAGCGGACCCAGACCTTCGGCTTCGGTGAGGATCATCACCTGCTGATTGGAGGCATCGGGAAAGGCGTCGATGGGCAGTCTCGAAAACGAATACAGACCAATGGGCACCATCAGTGCGAGCAGGAGCAGGACGGTTATGCGTCGTTTAATTATCCAGTCAATCACAATATTCTCCGCCTGGGCGCATCCCGCGCCCGGGTCACTAGTGAGCGCATCCCGCGCCCATTTTGGCGCGCAGCACATCTGATTTCAGGAGAAACGAACCGTTGGCGACCACTCTGCTGCCGGCGGTCAGACCTGAGTTGATCTCCACAAAATTTCCAAACGGCCTCCCTATGGTCACCTTGCGCCGCACGTAGTAGTCGCCGTGGTGATGGACGAACACAAACGCCGTGCCCTCGTCTTCGAGTACCGCTTCGGCAGGGACGCTAAGGACTTTGGCGCTTTGGTCATCGCCCAAAAAGAGGTCCACCTCGGCGAACATGCCGGCCAGCAGACGGCTTTCGCTGTTTTGTACCGCAATGCGGATTTTAACGGTGCGGGACTGTTCGCTCATGGCGGGGCTGATGTAATCGAGCACGCCTTTGAATCCCTGGGTGCCGAATGCGCTCACGTACACGATGGCGTCAATGGGCCCCTTGGTGTATTGGGAGAGTACCTGCGGGTAATCCTGTTCGAACAGGTCCGCCCATACCCACAGGGCTCGATTGTCCCCGATGGTGATGAGTGAGTCGGTGGTTTCCGCCACCTCGCCCTTGACGGCGTGCATGGTGAGTACATTGCCGTCGGTGGGCGCCTTGAGCACCAGACGACCGGAGGTGTTGCCATTGCCGCTGCCAGTGCCAATGCGCGACAGGGTTCCCTCTGCCGCCTGTGTTCGAATGCGTGCGGCGTCCATCTCCTGTTTGGCCTGGATCAATTCTTTCTGTGAGGAAATGCCGTCCCTTTGCAGGGCTTCGACCCGCTCAAAGTTTTGGGTGGCCAACCGCTGCAGGGCAATCGCTTCCTGATATGTGGCGCGGGCGTTTCCCACTTCGACAGACTCCAGCGCCACCAGCGGCTGCCCGGCGACGACCTGGTCACCCAGTGTCACATGCACTTTTTTGATGATGCCGTTCACCTGCGTGCTGACATGGGTGACCCGGCGCTCATCAAACTGAATTTCACCGGTAAGCCGCAGCGCCTGGGTGATGGTGCGGGGTTCGGCGCTGGCTGTGGCGACCAGACCGTCATCGACCATTCGTTTGGGCACCTGCACCACCCCCACTTCGTACCGGCACTCGTCGCATGTGTATGTGTTGATATTGTGTTCGCATGTATCTGCGAAGAGGTCGGCCACGGGCCGGTCGAGGTCGGTGGCATGGGCGTCATGATTGTCATGGTCGTCATGGGCATTATGTTCTGCATGGACGTCCGCGTTATGGTCGACATCGGCCGCCGGTGTGGTGTGTTCCCTGTGGGTGTCACGGACACTGTCGTGACCGGGCGTATTGCAGGCCGTCAGCCAAAGAACGCTGGTGGCTGCGGCAATCCAGATTATTTTGGTGCGTGTCATGGTTTTTCCTCTCCTGCCAGATTCTGAACGTCGCCGCAGTCGAGCCGCGCCTCAAGCCGGGCATCCATCAGCTGGGTGCGCGCATCAAGAACGGCCCGGCGTGCGTCCAGAACATCCAGTAACGTTGCTTCGCCCAGTACGTACGCCCGTTCCACCTTGTCGGACACGTCAGTGACCCTGGGCAGTACACGGACAGCGAAAGACCGGGCGACATGAAAGCGGGTTTTACAGCTGGCGTTTACCAGCAACCGTTGCTGTTCGAGCCGTAGCCGCTGAACGTCGAGTTCCGCTTCATCCATTGCCCGCTTTGCCATGGCCCGGTGGATGGGCCCGTCGTTATGGTTCCACAGGGGAACGACGAGCGCGACGCCTCCGCCGAACGCGCGCTTGTCCAATTCGTTCTCAGTAAAGACGGAGACCGCCATTTCGGGGAAGCGGCGGCGCTTTTCCAGTTGAATGCGGGTGTCCTGCGCCTTCATTTCAAGGCGCACCTTCTCCATCTCCGGATGCGCATCAATCCGATTTCGGCCCACCTGCGGCGCCTCGGTTTCGCTGAACGCCAGCGCCGCCTCGCAGCCGACCCGGGTATTGACGCCCACCCACAGCCCCAGCGCCGATTGCAGGGCAGTCATGCGCATGCGGGATTCCTCCAGGGCCAGAGACACTTTTTCCTCCTCAATCTGCATTCGGGTCAGTTCCGTTGGACGGGCATCGCCGGATGCCACCCGTTTTGCAATTAACCGGGTAAGTCGCGCAGTCTGCGCCTGCAACTCTGCCAGCGTCTGGGATTTTTCCTGCTGATATGCGGTGCGCCAGAACAGCTGGCGCAGCTCGGCGACCACGTCCTGTCTGAGCAGTGTCCGTTCACTGTCGGAGATGGCGGCTTCGGCGTCGGCCACCCGGGTACTGGCGCTTCGGGTGGCCATCCAGTCAAGTGGAATGGACAGCTCGGCGCCCCATTCAAGGGCAGTGCTGTCGGTTTCACTGCTTTTTGCACGCGCCAGAGAGACCGCCACGGACGGATTGGGAATCGCCCGGACGTCTTCCCTGTTGGCCCGATTCAGGTCCTGCTGCAGACGCTGTCGCGTCAACAGCGGATGTCTGTCCACCGCATCGATGATTTGTGCCCATCGAATTTTTTGAACCGCGCTGTCGGATGGCGAATCCGATTGCGCATTGGCAAGGGACGGACAGGCGCACAGGGTGATGCTGGCTGCCAAATGGAAGATTATTACGCCACCGG
Source organism: Deltaproteobacteria bacterium (assembly GCA_016937015.1). Taxonomy (GTDB): domain Bacteria; phylum Myxococcota_A; class Polyangia; order JAAYKL01; family JAAYKL01; genus JAFGXQ01. Next base: position 3,422 of record JAFGWT010000274.1, read on the forward strand.
CGTTTAAATGACATTGCATACGAACTTGCATAGGCACTCTCAGTTCGTGTCTCCCCTGTCCGGCGAAACGGCCGGGGAACACGCGGTGTTGGGATGGGCCGCAGCGACTGGCTGTGGGGTGTCGCCCGTTGCGGTCATCCGACCTGTTGTTTCAGCTGATTGTATTGGTTAAATGAGGGATGGGGACTGTGGCGGTCGGAACAGTCCGGTTCGAATGCCGGATGGCAACAGAAACGACCTGCGACGGTGTGGCGCGATGATGTCCACTTCACACGCAGGGGGAAGCAATGCAACATCGGCCGGTGTATTGGCCGTCGTATGCCCCGGACAGCACAGACAGTGACAATCCGAATGGCTGTGGGTGGTTGGGCAATCCTGTTGATTTTGATGGGAATGATGATGGGTATCCGCGGTCAGCTCAATATCCGTGGCATGGAGATGGTTCGCGTTTGTCCCTTGGGCGACGGCTTCAAAAATGGTGTCCGCCACCGGCGTCAGTATAAACAGGACGGTCATCAGTCCGGCCCATATCCGGGGCATCGGAGATAACGTCGGGCGCCAGGGCACTGACATTGACGCCGTTGAAACGACTGGCAGAGGGCTGCGCTGGTGGGGGCCATTTTGCATCGCGGAAAAATTAGTGTGTTGATGTGCATTTGTCAAATTGACAATTTACGGCTAAAGATTTGGCGTCAGGAAAATTTCCAGTAGAATTGTGGCCAAGGGGTCAATGAGGTATGAGTGACCAATGATTAAAATATTTGCCATTGCACACAATACGTTTCGCGAAGCCATTCGGGATAAAATTCTGTACGGCTTTTTGTTTTTCGCAGTCTGCATCATTCTGTTCAGCCTGGTTCTTGGGCAATTGTCGCTGGGGCAGCAGATACGGACCACTGTCGATGTGGGGTTATTCGGCATATCGCTTTTTTCGGTGCTTATCTCCATATTTATCGGCATCAATCTGCTCAACAAGGAAATTCAGAAACGCACCATTTATCCCGTGTTGTCAAAGCCGGTCAGTCGACCGGCCTATCTGTTGGGCAAGTTTCTGGGTATCGCCCTGGTACTGCTGGTGCAGATATGCCTGATGCTGCTGGTGTTTTTTCCGCTGGTGAAGCTGCAGGGGGGACATATTACATTCGGACTGGTGACGGCGGTGGTGCTGATTTACTTTGAGGTGCTGGTGATCATTTCCATGGCGCTTTTTTTCACCTCCTTTAGCAGTCCTTTTTTAAGCGGAATTTTCTGTCTGGGCCTGTTTGTGGCCGGTCGCAACGCGCATCTGATTGCCGAACTGTCCAAACAGGAAAACCTCAAAGCGCTGGCGCCGCTGTTTGACAGCGTGTCCACGGCGTTGCCCAACCTCTACCTGTTTTATCCCAGTGGCAAAATGGTGGAAGGTGCCTTTGCATCGGTGCACGCTCAGTTTATCTCAAATGGATATCTGTTTTCGACCATCGGGTACGGGCTGGCGGTCTGTTTTGGATTCCTTTGTGCGGCCATCGTCATTTTGAACCGCAGGGATTTTCTTTAGTGCCAAAATTCAATCAGCGCCGGTTGTTCCAGTCCGTCATTTCCGTGGGGCTGTTTGTGGCCCTGGGGCTCGCGGTGCTGTCGGTGCGGCTGTATTTCGATGGTCAGCGACATTTTGCCGCGGCGGAACAGGCGCAGTCATCCGGGGATTCCTGGCGTCAGACAGTCATGCATTACGAAGACGCCGCCAAGTCCTGGTTTCCCGGTAACCCCTATGCGCATCGCGCCTTCTGGCGATTATCCATTCTGGCCAAAAGTGCGGAAATGCGCGGCGAGCATCAGCGGGCAGTATATATCTGGGAGGTGATCCGTCGCAGTGCGGTGGCTCAGCGACACGTGTTTTTGCCATTCAAGTCGTATCAGGAGACAGCCCAGGAGCGTTTGGCCCGTAAGGGCAGGGGGCAGCCCAGCCGCGTTTTCGGTGATAATCCGCTCGCCACCCCATCGGTTGTCTGGTCCATTTTTCTGTGGCTTGGTCTGGCCGCGTGGATTGTCGGCACATCGGTGGCGATATTTTCGTCCACCCGTCGCTGGCAACTGGTGACTGGCGGCGTTGGCTTCCTGGGGGCGTTACTGTGGATTGTCGCTGCCGTTCTGGCATGACTTGTAAAAAATTTTTCCTGTGGTAGGTAGGGCCTTATTAAAGGCAGGGACATGACGGTTGGACCATGAAGGGCCATGACGGCGATTAACTAAAGACAGTTAAATAAAGGTGGTGCAATGATTCAGGACAATAAGGATATCTACAATAGATATTTAATACTCTTTAAAGAGAAATTCGGCGATGTGGAGTTCGGCGCGCCGGTAAGAAGCGATGGATATATCGTTCAAAAAATGACGGTTGAGGAATTTGATGCGGCTTTCACGGAGTTGAGGCGGACGGAGCAGTTTTTGCGGGAAACCATGAGTCGGGGCAACACATTGAGCGATGCGGTGGAGCGTCAGTATCGGGAACTCGCGGCGCAGGTTCTCGAAAAGCCAAAGGATTTCAAAATCCTATGATGTGCTGCGGATTAAAAAAAACAGTTTTTTCGCCGTCTGAAACAAAAGGTCACATTTTTTCTATTCTTATCTTGACAGTACTGGGGCTTCAGCATAAGAAATAGCGCTCTGTTGGAGGGGAAATCACTATGATTCCTCTGCAGCACTTATTTTTGAGATATTTTGGGAGCAAATAATGCGAACATACAATGCAAAACCTGGTGATATTCAAGCCCGTTGGTTCATCGTTGACCTGCAGGGAAAAACGCTCGGAAGAGCCGCTTCTGCAATCGCAACCATGCTGATGGGAAAAAACAAACCCACGTACACGCCTCATGTGGATACCGGTGATTTCGTCGTTGCAATCAACGCCGATAAAATCAAACTGACCGGTAACAAACTGAAGGATAAAAAATACTACCGTCATTCCAAGTGGATGGGTAGCCTGGTGGAAACCAGCGCCGGCGAGCTTCTGGACAAGGATCCGACGAAACTGATTCAGTTTGCGGTGAAGGGAATGTTGCCCAAGTCCAGACTGGGCGGCCAGATGTTCAACAAACTGAAAGTTCACGCCGGTGCCTGCCCCGATCATGGGTATGTAGCTCAAAAAGCGGAAACGCTGGAACTGTAGAGAGGTTGAGTAAATGTCTGAGAATACAGAACGCTGGTATGCGACCGGAAGAAGAAAAAGAGCGATTGCGCGCGTTTGGATGACTCCAGGAACGGGCAAAGTAATCGTTAATCGTAAAGATGAAGACGTTTATTTTCCACGCTCCATTTTGAGAATGATTATGCGTCAGCCCCTTGAGCTGGTGGAATCAAATGAAAAATACGATTTTCTGATCAATGTTTGCGGCGGTGGCACTTCTGCGCAGGCGGAAGCGTGCCGTTTTGGCATCTCCAGAGCGCTGGAAAAAGCGGTTCCGGATCACCGTTCTCCATTGAAGAAAGCCGGCTTCCTTACCCGTGACGCCCGTGAAGTTGAGCGTAAGAAATACGGTAAGCGCGGCGCCCGTCGTTCCTTCCAGTTCTCCAAACGTTAATCCTCAGCGCACATCAGATTGTGGAATCCGTGCATTCCCTCCTGTCCAAACACCCGGTTTTGGGGCTTTTTTGCACCATTGCCTGAACATTGTTTCGGGGGAATCAGCGACTGCTCCTGGCATCGTAACTTTCGCTTGGACCGCTCAGGTCTTCTATCCACGGCTTTATTTTTTTTAACGTGGCGGGACCGATGCCCTTGACCTTTACCAGATCCTCGACTGTCCTGAATGGACCATGGTTGGTTCTGTACGCCACAATATCCCGGGCTCTTCGCGGACCGATGGCGGGGAGATAGCGCAACGCATCTTCTGAATCACGGTTGAGAAATATGCCAACCCCGCACAACTGACGCCTCGCGGGCGGCTCACGGATCCAGTCCACGCCGTGGCAGAACGCCGCGTCAAAAGTGGCTTGCGGTGTGACGGTTTGTCTGTCGGCGTCAATCAGAATATGTGTGCCGTTTATGCTTACCAATAGAAAAATAAAAAGAAGTGATGTAATGTGTCGTTCCCTGTGTTTCATCGCTGTGACCTTTCATTTAACCCCTTTCGGTCAGTTGGAGAGAATGTTGCATAAAAAGGAAAAAAAACTGCAAACCGGGAAGGCATTTTGAAACATAAACTTTCTAACCGGTGGAAAACCGGTTGAGAAAACCTGTTGAAATAAAGATTTTTTTGGGGAGATGGATTTCACATGAACGAAAAACTGTCGCGTTTTGTCCGATACACTGTTGAAAAACCAATACAGGTGGTGCTCGTGGTGCTGCTGGTCACCGCGATTGCGGTGGGGTGGCTGCTGATCTGGAAGCCGCTTAAACTGGACACCAACTTCGCCTCGCTGCTGCCCGATGATTTGCCCTGCGTGGTGGAATCCAGGCGGGTATCCAGGCTGGTGGGGTCAACCGATTATCTGTACGTGGCCATTGAATCGAAGAACCCGGCGGACAACAAGGCATTTGCGGAGGATATTGCCGCCCGGCTCAAGGCCCTCAAAGAGATTGACTGGGTGGCCACCCGCGAAGACAAATCATTTTTCAGGCAAAGGCGTCTGCTGTATCTGGAGACCGACGACTTGAGGGAGATTGTCAACCGGGCCGGTGACCGCGTGCGCTACGAAAAAAAAATCGCCAATCCGTTTTACATTGCCATTGATGACGAAACGCCGCCCGACATCTCTTTTGATGACATCATGAAAAAGTACGAGGATCGGCTGCAGCAGGGCGGGGTGGGCGGTGTGCTGGAATCCAGCGACACGCGGGAAAAAAA
>JAFGWT010000030.1 GCA_016937015.1 Deltaproteobacteria bacterium
ACAGGGGCACCTTCACCCCGGTATGTTGCAGACTGCCCCAGTCCAGACCGGCTTTCCGATTGAGAATATCAATGGCCACTGTACCTATCCGATGCTGGCGCTGCAGCTGACTACTGTAACCAATCGCCAGTGACGCCACGGTCCCGCTTAACAGCCCCTGAGTCATCCGGGCAAAGGCAAATTTAAGTTGCAATTGCTCCTCCGCCGTCAATGCCAGCCCCCTTTTGCCATCTCCCAGCCCGGTATTTTCCTCTATCAAAGCGAGGACCTCGCTCATTGGCGTATTTTTGTCCAGTGCGTCCGCAATGCGGGCATTCAATGTCGTCAGCGCCAGCCGCTGGTACTGCAGCAGCCGGAGATCAACCCTGTCCGACTGAGCGCCATCGGATTGCATCAGCCCACCTGTCTCATGGTCAGCAGTCACCACGATCAGTGTTTCCTGTGGATATTGCCGATAAACCCCCAACGCCGCATCCACCGCATCGCTGAACGCCAGTACTTCATGAAGCATGGCGGCGCCGTCGTTTTCGTGACACGCCCAATCGATTTTACCTCCCTCCACCATCATAAAGAAGCCCTTGTCGTTATCGAGGTACCTCGCTGCCCGTGACACAATATCTGACAGAGGCCACTTCGCATACCCGGGTTCCATCGCAAAGGGCATGGAACCGTCTGACATCAGTACCGGATGCATCGCGAACAACTTAGTTGTCTGAGAAGGAAGTGATTTGAACGCGTCCGGTGCATGAATCAGTCGATACCCATGATTCACTGCATTCTGATAGGCATCGGGCAATACCCCGTTCTCACCAGCCGCCTGATGAAATCCGCCGCCGCCAACGAATGCAAATTGTGTCAGACCCAGCGACATCGCGATGTCATAATACCTGTCGCGGCTGTTCTGATGCGCATAAAAAACCGCCGGCGTGGCGTGATTCATCGAAACGCTGGTCACAATGCCAACCTTGTAGCCTTTGCGCTGCGCCCGAGTGGCGATGGACTCAAAATCCATCGTCAAATCGGGGCTTTTCGCAATTATGCCGTTATTTGTTTTATGCCCCGTCGCCAGGGCTGTCCCTGCCGCTGCAGAATCCGTGACATCACTGTCATTCGAAAAAGTGGTGACACGGGTTTGCACCGGAAACCCGGTAAACGGCAGTTGAACCGACTCGCTCTTTTTTAAGAGAATCTGACGAAAGTCCGTCGCCAGCGCCACCTGACTGGCCCCCATGCCATCACCGATGAACAGAAATACATATTTGGCTCGGTGTTTTTGCCGAACGGCGTTGGAACGCCGCGACCCCGACTCTGACGCCGCAGCCTGAGCCGGTGCAATCCCTTCGACGGGCGCCACCTTTTCCGGATTGCATGCCCACAGGCAAGCGGCCAGCGCAACTGCCATCAGCAACGGCAAAAACAAATGAATGAACAGTAATTTTACAGGCGACTTTTTTACAGGCAGCAATTTCATAAGTGACATATTAGTAATTTAATTGGTTTTGCAAACCATTGTGCGCACAAAAAAATGACACATAAACACGTTCGAAACCAGCATCACAGACAAAAGTGCATGGCAAACGGGAGACAAAATCACCCCACAGGCTTTGACAGGGAAATTTCGCACTTATGTTGTAGGCAATGACCACTTCCCAAAAACAACCCCGCACCATTTTGCTGTTTGACGGCGACTGTGCCCTCTGCAATGGCCTTGTCAGGTGGCTTCTGAATCGGCGCCGCGGCAATGAGATCGACATCATTCCACTTCAGAGTCCTGCTGGAAACTCGATTTTGTCCCTGCCGGGCCGCAACACACTGACAGCCTCGCCATCGACGGTAGTGGTCAAACGAAACGGACGCCTGTTTACCCAGTCGGACGCCGTCCTGCAGATTGCCATGGCGCTGGGTGGGCTCTGGCGAATGGCTGCTGTGTTCAGACTTGTGCCACGTCGGCTCCGAAACGCAATGTACAACTGGGTCGCCCGACATCGCCTCAAATGGTTTGGTGCGGCAACCCATTGCGAACTGCCTTCACACATCCGGGCAAATGATGCACCTTTAAACACACCCCACCTTCGTCATGGGCGTTTAAACATAACTACCCGTGACTGACTTGGACTGTCAGAGTACTGCCACAATTTCAAACTGTCTGCGACGCCCGCCGATGGTCAGGTCCACCTCATCGGTCACCCGACGCTCCAAAAGCTCTTTACCCAGGGGACTCTGCGGCGTAATCGTTGTAATCGATTTGTCCCCATAAAGCAGCACATAGCCTGCAGCGCCGGCGACCAGCCAGTAATGGCGGGTACCACCGTCTTCATCTTCCAGACTGACCAGCGCGCCGGCACTGATGGGGGTATTCGCCAAAAAGGGCGCAACGGGCATAAACCGCACCCGATTCAGTGTTTCCTCCAGCTCCTCCACGCGCAACGTCTGCCCCCTGGCCAGATAGGACGCTTCGGTGGCCCGCATATCTTTACTGCCTTCGGCGCGATTTTCCTCGTGGGTGGCGCCTGCTGCCGATGCCGCCGCCGCCTGGCGCGCTTTTTCCAAATCCGCGGTGACCAGCGCAATCAGTTGTTCAAGTAACCCTGTTTTATCCATGTGACATTTTTACTCTGTTCAGCGTGTCCTGTAAAAAAGAGACAGCGCAATATTACCTCATCAATACCGCGTGCCGGGCGGCAAAATCATCCACGTATTTTTTTTCGAGCCTGTACCAGTTTGCCTCGGTGCCAAGGCGCGACAGCACACTCATGGCGCCAAATCGAATTCTAAACAGAAACGTAAATTCCCCAGGCAGCGCAAACTTCATCAACTGCTGCTTTTTGGCAAACATCTCCTTTATGGCGATGGTGTTGCTGAACTCCACCGCAGTTACCGCATCGGTTAGCATGGGCCCAAAAAACGACCGTAAAAAGCTGCGAATCACCTCGTAATCGTAATCCCCATCCACCCGGACAATATTCAGTCGCAGCAGGGCGTCGTGAATCTGCGATTTGGTGTCCCCATGAACCGCGCGGGTCAGATGGGCCAAAGCCGCCACAAATGAGGGCTCAAACTGACGGGTGCAGCCGTGGTCCAGCATGGCAATGCGACCGTCTTCACAAAACAGATAATTGCCAGGATGGGGGTCACAGTTGTACATGCAATGACGAAAAAGCGATCCAAGGTAAAATTCAAACAGCGCCTCGCCCAAACGATTGCGCGCCTCCTGGGTGGGATTGGTCTCAAGAAAGGCATCAAACGACATCCCGTTCACCCACTCGGTGGTGAGAATGCGCCGGGTGCAGAAATCCGGGAACACCCTGGGCACAAACAGCACGGGATGCCCCCTGTAAATCGATGCGAATTCCATCTGACAATGGGCTTCATGAATGTAATCGCATTCTTCCAGAAATCGGGCTTTCGCCTCTTTCACATACCCATCCACATTTCCTGTGGGATAAAAAAGCGACCCCAGTTTTGTGCCGGCGGAGGCGGGACCAAAATCAGCTTCAATGGCTTTTTTCACATCGGGGTACTGAATCTTCACCGCCACCTCTGTTTGTCCCACCCGGGCACGGTGCACCTGACCAATGGACGCAGCGGAAACCGGCTCCCTATCAAATTGCAAAAGCAGTACATCCGCTTTTTCACCCAGTTCCGTCTTTACTGTTTCCACCACCTCATCCAAAGGCATGGGTTGCGCAAACGTCTGCAGCACACTGAGCGCATCTTTCAGTTCGTC
>JAFGWT010000275.1 GCA_016937015.1 Deltaproteobacteria bacterium
AACCGGAACTCACAAATATGACCCGAGACTACGATGAATATTGACGGATACGCTCAGAATGGCCCGCTTAAGCGATCACGCATGAAGGAAAGTATGTGTTGATAGCCACAACATGGCTGCGTTCATCAGCCATGTCGACGCGGTGAACCAGCGCTATGGCGGAATCGAAGAAAACGCCTTCAATTATTATCAATTGCCGAGGGCAAACGCAGGAAGAGCAATTGCGTCGTCCCAGCGAACGGGACAAATGCGAATTGAATCTCACAAATCAGGACTATGTCTCGTATGTTAAGATTGACTGCCCCTGCGCTGAAAATGGAAACGCTGGCACAATGGGTTTTGGAATTGAAACGTATTTCCACCGACCGCCTGCCAGCACAGTATTCGGTTTCAATTGCCCGCAGAGTTGCTCCTTTTTTTAACTGCCGTTGACCATCCAAATGGTCGATATATTGCGCAATGTCCCAGATACGCCGTAACCAACGGCACAAGCCCTAAAAACCCCCACCAACTGTCATAGTAATAACCAGTACCCACTATAACCAATCCGACAATCAAACGAATTATTCGATCTGCTGTTCCCATGTTGCATTTCATAACTATTTTTCCCTTGGTATGATTTTGAATCAGTTACGTCGCAACTGTCATGCCAAAAGTATTTTGATGGAGATACGCGTGGCACAAATCAATACGTGTCGTTTCCTGGCACAGGCAATGCATATCAAGTGAATTTGAAATCATCTTTTACTCGCAGCGCGAACATTTCCCGCTTTCGTATTTCAATTTGGAAGGAAATAAACAGCCATGGACAGCCTGAATGAATTTAGTAAAACAATTGAAAGACTTCTTGTTTCAGAAGAACAGGGAAATCAAATTCAACAGCACAACTTTGACCAGCAACATGACAAACGAAGAGAACGGCGGGACTTTTTTCAAAGCAGGTCTGAACAGTTAATGAGTGCTGTTATCCACCCCCGTGTGGAGCAGGTGGTCAAACATTTCGAAAATGCGATAATGCCGTCATCAGAATCTCCGCACACGCATTGTATATATCAATTTGATTGCAGACCGCGTTCCCCTGCGTCAACCACACTCAGCTTTATTATATCCCATGACATCAAAGTTGAGCGCCTGAGTATTACGTATGCGCTTAGAATCGTCCCGATTTTCATGAAATTTGAAAGAGAAGACACTATTTCGTTTCTTCTGGAATCCGTCAATGACGCGCAATGCAAAGCGTGGGTGGAAACAAAACTATTATCATTTTTAGGCACATATCTCCAATTGGGCCATATTGAACAATACCAACGGTCAAACATGATAACGGACCCTGTTTGCGGGGCGCAAATAAACAAAACCTTTGCGATTGCCCAAGAAACAACAACAGGAAAGAAGCAATACTTCTGCAGCCAGGCATGTCGGGACGATTTCATAAGGAATAATGGCAAATAACTCAGTAAAAGAACCCTAATGTTTCCTCTGAACAGTGCAACGAGACTGCAGGCGTCCTGCGAGAACTGAACAACGTTGGTACGAATACTGCACTTCATCATTTCAGGAAGATATTGCATTTGAGAGCGTAGCAGTAACTATCGACACAGGCTAAGCAGAATTGAATGGCCGTCTTAAAGATACTGTTCGTGATATCATGATGGCAATGCTTTGAGGAGAGCATGCACAGGAGCGAAACCGTCAGTATACGCAGCGATTGTATTATGACGCAAATGTCGCTGGAAACAACATTGAGAATGCAAGGATTTCATTTTTAACAACAATACAACAGGACCGCTTTAAGGAGACAACATGAGTGATCAAACAACACCGACGGAGGCAAAGAAGCAGTATTCAGTGGCATATGAAACCCACTATAAGCAAGGAGACTTGCGTGAAGCGTTTGCGCTGTACAGAAACATTCTATCGAATTTTCCCAATACCCGGGAAGCCGGCTACGCCAGGTCGCAGATTCAACACATTGTTAATGCCATGGTTCCCAAAGAAGACAGACTTGAGAGTCAAATTCGACTGGCGTCAGCAGTGTTCGAAAAAAACTAAGCTTATTCAGAAACGCATTGAAGATGCGCCATTTCATTACAAAAAAACAAGAGATAGTCATTCGTGCGAAAGCGGTAATCCGGATAGCACAAGACTGGTTCACCGCCTGCGCGGAGATGACGAACGGTATCTCGTTGATTCCATGTATATGCGTTTCTGTAAAGTTTGCGCTTTAATTTAAGATGTTTTTGTCGTCGGCAATTTTTTGTGCACGGATTTTTTGATTCTGAATAAGCTTCTTGACAATGGGGATGATTTTTTCCAGATCGGTGTCCAGGTGTCCAATAAACTTTGGCCTCAGGCGTATGGAGAGTTTGACAGTCGCCTCACTGTCTTCTGAATGCAGAATAATAATGGCAGCATCCTTGATGAGTTCGGAAAGAGAAAGCAGATTTTCAATATCTTTTTTTTCAACACCCAGCATGACGATGATTTGAGGATTGTTATACAGTCTTAGTCTTGCAGAAAACGAGTCAAATTCCGAAAACATCTCCAATCTGTGATTTGGTTCCAGCGCTTCAGTCAACTGTTTGAGAACCGTTTGTCGTTCAGCGATTGATTCAGGGGCAAATAGATAGTTCATTTTGTTCAATTTCCGGGAACGTATCCCTGTGTTTATCTGTACGGTTCCTGGTTGTGCAAGTACCAGGCCATGACTGCAATGATTGGTACGATATTGTTCCGAATATCATTAATTCTTTCATCGTTCGTCGTGACAGTGCAGCATTGCGATGACGCGGCAACCTTTAAAACAGCTGCGAACAGGACAGCACATCATAAAGTGACTACATTGCAACTGCATACACAGCTTATCATTCATTGTATCTCCCTCACTTGTATTATGGTTGGCATCAGGAAGGGGGATACGTATCTCTTAAACAAAATCACTTTGGAGGATTTGAATGTCTCATGTCTTGATTATCGACGATGACCAGAATTTTTGTTACACCATTGCTGCCCTTATCAGGGAAATCGGACATGAAGCGCACACTGCATCCGGTTTCAATGAAGGCCTGACAGCCTTCAGTCGTCACGAATATGCGCTGGTGCTCGTGGATGCACAACTCCCCGATGGAAATGGTCTGAGTCTTTTGCCCAAACTGCGGGAGAAGATGCCATATCCGGAAGTTATCATTATGACCGGTGACGGTGACAAGGATGGCGCTGAGCTGGCGATTCGAAACGGCGCATGGGATTATATTCAAAAAACCGCCGACCTCAATAACATCTCACTGGTGCTTACCAGAGCCCTTCAATATCAGGAAGAGAAACGCAAACGCACCGTTCCAATACCGTTAATGCGCGATAAAATAATCGGCAGCAGTCCCCTGGTCCACGAATGTCTGGATTTGGTGGCACTTGCTGCGTCAGGTACCGCCAACGCACTCATTTGTGGTGAGACCGGTACAGGAAAGGAGTTGTTTGCTGCCGCCATACACTATAACAGCCCACGCGCAAACAATAATTTTGTTGTTGTTGATTGTTCAGCCCTGCCGGAAACCCTTGTTGAAAACCTGCTCTTTGGCCACGAAAAAGGTGCATATACCGGCGCAGACAGGAATCAGCAGGGGCTCATTGCGCAAGCCGATCGCGGCACTCTTTTTCTTGATGAAATAGGCGAGCTGCCAATGAATATTCAAA
>JAFGWT010000276.1 GCA_016937015.1 Deltaproteobacteria bacterium
GCCCTGAATAGTAGCGCGATGGTGTGTCTCGTCGTAAAGATGACGCACGGACAACCATGAGCGGTTGCCATTGAGGGAAAGGCCATTTTCAATACCCCCATTGGTGCGAAAGGCGCTTTCGACTGACGCATATTGGGTGCCTGTCAGCGGGAGATGCACCCTCGGCCCGAGCTTCATCCCATAGGCCGGTGAAAAGCCAATTATGGGCGGTAAAAATCCGGGCTGGGTATCCGGCACCAGTTTCAGGGACGGCACGCCAAATACGGTGTGATTGTTGAGTCTCAATCGCGGCGCCATCAATCGAATCCGCTGCGCCCGCAGGTCAATTTTTTCGGCATGAAGCGAAATGAAGCCGGCATCGTGGGGACATGGGAACAAAGCGGATTGGGCCAGCATGCAGTGATGGGTGTCGCAAATGGCAGTGGCCCCCTGGATGCGCAGCTCACCGCCGTTGGCTGAGTATTGAATGTCAAAGTTGAAAAGCGAAACAGTGAGTGGCGCCAGCCGGAATTGCGCCCTTGTCGCCTGCAATCGGCTCATTTGCGGCAATAACGCGTCCACCCCCGGTAATATCAGGTGGCCTGCCCGTTGATGCGGACGGATGGATGGGGGCGCGTCGCTGTCCGGTGGATTGCCGCGGGATACTACGTCGAAGCGCACGTCACCGGCGGCGGACACAATATTGCCCTCGGTCATGGAAAGCTGATTTGCACGAAGCGCAATGGACGTCTCTGCCCACACTGGAAAGGCGAGCAGCGAAACGCACATGACCACAGGAAGCAGGTGCGGAGTTACATGTAACTGACGTTGGGACACATGGAGGTCATATCACAATGCGGCCAGAGACCGCGTATCTAAAAACGATCTTACTGTGCTGTTGGGCACTCTCGCAACCATTGCCTTTGTGCAACTGTCGAAGACTCGATTTTACATGGTTTCTATTGAATCTCGTCCGGAACGGTAAAATCATTGGTGGTGCTGTCATTGACCATGCTTTCGCTGGTCGAACTGTTGTAGGACGGCCGTCTGGCGGCGCCGCCACCCTGTGGATAATTCCCCGGACCGAAATCAATAAACAGATAATTGTATCCGTCCGCGTCAGTGAGCTGGGAAACGGATGGCGCAGCCTCGGTTTTCATGGAGAGAATGAGCTCCGTTGTCTTTTTTCTCTTCTTCAGATTTATTCGGGCGACCGGCGTATTGAAGTGCTGAGTCACCAGCGGATTTCGATTGTTGTACAGAAACACGCTGGTGTTGTGAAAGGTCATGACCACCTTTTTTTTACCCGCCTTTATTTTGTACTGCAACGGGCCGGTGGTTTGCAGAAATACCCGCGACCCCCCATCGTCGGTCATCATGAATCCGGGCCAGGTAATCCACAGGCCTTCTTTTTCCCTGAGTTCAGCCACTCTCGGAAGCGGGTTTCCGGTTCCGGGTCTGGCGCCGCGATATTCCTGGTTAAGCACCAGCTGCTGTGGCTGTGCGTCTTCGGTGGTCTGACGCCAATCATTGGGCGTCTGCGCTGTGGCAAAGCGAATGGACACAACGGTTGCCAACGCACACGCACCGATAATCAGTGTCGTTTTTGTCTGAATCATGAAAACCTCCGCCATCTCTTTCGAAACGAAACAGGATTGGGTTTAATCTGTTTAAATTGATTTTAACGAATTCATCGCAAAAGGTGAAAAAAATGGGGTGTTTGACAGTGGCGGGGGATTTAATTGAGGGATGACCGTTTTAATATGGCGCGGGTTTTTAGGAAAATCAGAATCCCAGCAGTCTTTCCAGCGCTTCAACTTTGCCGCGAACTGCCGCGTCTTCCTTGACTTGCTTTTCGATTTTGCGGCAGGCTGCCAGCGCTGTGGTGTGGTCCTTACCGCCAAAGGAACTGCCAATTTCAGGGTAGGATGAATTGAGGCCCTTTCGACAGAGATACATGGCCACCTGTCTTGGAAACGCGATGGAACGATGGCGCTTGCTTCCTGTCAAGTCGTCCATATTCACGTTAAAATGTTTACAGACTGCGTTTTGAATACCATCCACAGACAGTGCCGTCTCGTGGAGGGCCACAACTTTTTTTAATGTCTGGGTAGCGAAATCCAAATCGATTGGCCGATTGTCCAGCGACGCATGAGCGGCCAGATTGATTAACGACCCTTCCAGTTCACGCACGTTTGTTTTGATGGAGGTGGCGAGAAACAGTGCCACATCGTCTGGCAGTGGAATCCGTTCGTCTTCGGCTTTACGTTTCAGGATGGCCAGACGTGTCTCCATTTCAGGGACCTGGATGTCTGCGATGAGCCCCCACTGGAACCTCGAGCGCAGTCGTTCCTCCAAATCGGGAATCTCCTGCGGATATTTATCCGAAGTGAGAACGATCTGTTTGTTTTCCTCATACAGTGCGTTGAATGTATGAAAAAATTCGTCCTGTGTGCCGTCTTTGCCGGCGATAAACTGGATGTCGTCGATAAGGAGCACATCACAGCTTTTTCTGAATTTACGCCGAAAGGAATCCATTTTATTGGTGCGCAGGGATGCCACGAATTCATTCATGAATTCTTCGCTCGACAGATAACAGATTCTCGAACTGGGGCGCATGGAAAGCACCTGGTTGCCAATGGCGTGCAGCAGGTGGGTTTTGCCAAGTCCCACGCCACCGTAAATGAAAAGTGGATTGAACCTGGTTCCAATATGCGTGGCAATGGCCATGGATGCCGCATGGGGCAACTGATTTGATGCGCCGACAATAAAATTTGCGAATGTGTACTTGGGATTGAGACGCGCCTGATACTCGCTGATTGGGCGAGTGGGCAGTGGCACAACCGATGCCCGTTCCACTGACTGGGACGCCGCGGCGGTATCCGTGGTTTCGCCGACGATAATGTCCACGCCGAGACGGTTGCCACTTTCGATGAATACTGCTTCTTTTATGAGTTCTATATAATTATTTGTAATCCATTCCTTGAAAAACGAATTGGGAACTTCCAAAACGACCTTGTCATTTTGGAAATGAGCGGTTGAAATTGGCGCGAACCAGGTGTCGAATACCTGTCCGCTCAGTTTTTCCCGTATCCATGTCAGTGATTTTTTCCAGGCGTCTGTCATAAATCGTAATTTCTCTCGTTAACAGTTGGACAATAATGTCGTTTTGTTTTCATTTTCATTGAAAATGGGATTCCCCCGAATTTTGACGGCAAGTACGCTTTGAAACACAGCCTTTTAAATTGCTGCGGCCTTTTAGCAAAGCGGGTTATAGCCGACGGGTAACTTCGTAACAGAAATTCCCGGACGACGTAAAGGGTAAAAAAAAAATAAATTGCGCGTCACGGTTTTATTGCGTTTTTTGGCAAAAACTGCCGGGTTTGGAAGCATAAAAATAAATATTTATTATTTTAGAAAAAGGTTGAAAAGTTGTAACGTACTGATTTTAAACAGACATTTGGAATATTCAGGTGTATTGATAATAAATTAATGCATTTTTTGATTATTGGTCAATACAGTGATGTGACATTGATGAAACACATGTTTTTTCGGTGGTTTGTTTTCCATGATTTTGAAGTCGCATGTCAAAAAAAAGACAAACAGTGCTAATCTGTTCAGCAAAATGCGCCTGAAATGCGCCTGAATTGACCCTAAAATTGGACTTTACATTTCCAGTCAGGAATAGTGAGCCACATGAAGGCGACAAAACAGATTGGGAAGGTATTGCAATTTGGTGTTTTGCTGCTCGGACTGTGTGCATCGACTGTCTGCGCCGCGCAGAATGGACGTCTGGTGGGCACTGAAAAGCTTGGCGACACCCGTATGCTGGCAATGGGGGGCGCGCTTCGCGCTTCCAACTCAAATACAAGTGCCGTGTATTTAAACCCGGCTGCGATGGGCATGTCACATGTCTATCATTTAAACGTAAAGTATCAGTATACCGGGTTGGATAACCTGCACAACGGTGGCATTGCGCTGGTGGATTCAATTACCCACCAGGTTCTGTCCGCCGGACTGTCCCTCGATTATCTGCGCTCAAACAAGGAAGCGACTGACTTCGAATCATGGGACGGGCGACTTGCCGGGGGACTCAATATCAGGGAAGTGTTCTTTTTGGGAATCACAGGCCGGTATCTGCGTGCCTCACAAAATGTCAGCGGCAGTGCCCGAGGTCCCGAAGGGATGGCGCTGTCCGCTTTTCCCAGAAATGATACGGTACAGGCCAATGGCTTCACCATGGATTTGGGCATGGCGGCGCGGGCGGGTGATATCGTCAGCCTTGGGCTCGTGGCGTACAACATTACCAATACCGGAACCCTCTATGCGCCGTTTCAGCTGGCAGGCGGCATTTCCGCGCTGATAAAAAACATGTGGCTTCTCGAAACGGACCTGGTTGCTGATTTTGGCAGCTACAGCAATACCGCAATGGAGCTGCAACTGGGCACTGAGCTGATTTTAAAGGAACAGTTCTCGATTCGCGGCGGTTTTGACCGGGAATTTCATTTCAAGGTGAACAGTTACAGCCTCGGTTTCGGGTATTCCACCACTCGCTTTGCCATCGACCTTGGGTACCGCCAGGATATCGAATATCTGGAACGATTCAGAATAGCGCTTGGTTTCCGCATTTTCATCGGTTAGTATCGTATCGAAACCCAGAGGCGATGCGGCGTGAACGATCCCGGACAACAAAAACTGATACGCAAACTGCAGGCGAGAGATAAGCGCGCGTTCGAGCAGCTTATCGAAGAACATCAGTCCCGCATTTACAATCTTATCTTTCGCATTATTGGCAATCACGAAGAGGCGGAAGATCTGCTGCAGGAAGTATTCATTACCGTCTTTAAAAAAATTGACAGCTTTCGCGGGGAATCGAGTCTGTCCACCTGGATTTATCGGATTGCCACCAATCACTGCATCAACCGTAAAAAATATCTGACCAGGCGAAAGCACTACACTAAAAGCTCCTATGGTGACCTGTCGGAAAAGGAGCAGTCAGAAAGCAGTGGCGGTATTACAGAAAATCTTCCCCGGCCGGACGAAATGGCCGAGGGCAAACAAATGGAACAGCTTATCCAAAAGGCAATTTCCACTTTGGACGATGAATACCGAGTGGTGCTCGTTCTGAGGGATGTGCAGAATCTGAGTTACGAGGAGATTGAACAGATTCTGGAAGTGCCGGCTGGCACCGTTAAGAGTCGGCTGCATCGCGCACGCATGGCGCTAAAGGAAAAGCTGGTTCCGCACCTGAGGTAAATATGAATCATCAGGAAGCCCGGGAATTATTTACGAGCTACCATGACGGTGAGTTGAATGAAAATGAGCGCACGGCGGTTGAGGCCCATTTATCTGAGTGCAGCGAATGCAACACGGAGTGGCTGGCGTACAAAAAGCTGATGACCGAAGTGTCCGGCCTGATGAACCTCTCGCCTCCCAAAGACGTGGTGGGCGCGGTCGAACGAAAAATTCATCGCCGCAGCAAGGGAAAGTTCTTTGGTCGGTCAAGGGCCTCAAACATTCAGTTTGCGCTCGTTTCGTTCATTCTGGTGCTGCTCTTTATGCTCGCCTACCTGATGCTGACCGCGGTGAACGAAATTGTGGTGCTTGACTCCGACGCCACCGCCCCTGACCCCGCTGCCGAATCTTCAGACGTGCTTCAAAAACAGTAGATCCAAAGCCCCCCCCCTGGACAAAAGGATGGTGCCTGCGACCGCTGTGGATTGTGCGGCCAACCCACGACCGTCACCATCAGCTGCATCCGGTGCGCTATCCGGGGCACTGTTTTTGTCTCAAAAGTTTAGTGTCCCCTTCGGGGATGGTGAAACCCCTCGCCTTCAGGCGAAGAAAATTTTAATATTCATGGATGCGACACTACAGACATAGAGCGCACACGAAGTTTGATTTGAAGGTGCATTTGGTTTTGATACCCAAGCATCGAAAAAAGGTACTTGTTCTGCCGGTAGCCATTCGTGTGCGCGATCTGCTGCGGCAAATTGCAATGGAGCACGAGGTTCATATTAAATCAGGAAAAGTAGCGAGCGACCATGTACATGTGTTTGTCTCATATCGTCCAAACCAGAACATCAGCCAGATTGTGCAATGGCTTAAGGGGATAAACTCGCGGGTAATGCTTCAGGAATTCACGAATATGAAAAGGCAATTCTGGGGCAAACATTTATGGGCACGAGGATATTTGGCTGTCAGTTCTGGAACTGTAACCGAAGATAACCGATGAAATGATACGTGAGTATATAGAAGAACAAGAAGGAGAACCCATTCACGACGAAAGTCGATTTCAAATCGACAGTCCTTGAACCCCTCTACTTACAGTCGAGGGTAATTCAGTTGAAGATCTTTTAGGTTTTGGCCCACAAATGGTTGATTAGCTGAGTGATTTGCCAGAGGGGCGAACGTCCGATTTGATTTTTCGAAAGAGGCCATTGTGTTTTAGTGGGAGGAATAAAAGCGCCATGGCATCAACGTTCTTAACGACAACCCAAATGATTGCTGGAACAAATGTACCCACCATTAGAGCGAATACGCCTGTAGAGGCCGATCCGTTTCCCAAAAAGTTGCCAATCATTTTTATTGCGTTGCTTTGCAGATAAGAATGAAAAATCAGAATAAATAGACTGCTTATCCCCAGAAAAGCAAATACTCTTCGCATTGCAATGAAATGATGTATCAAAAAAGAGATGCTGAACGTTAGGTAAATTCCCGAAGCCGTTGTCAAAGTTGTAAAAATAAGTGAATCGTACTGTCTCATGTTCATATCAAGAGACGCATTGGTAAAAAAATGTGTCGAAAAAAAAATGATCAGAGAGACAGTAGACCACAGCAAGGAGGGTGTAAATTGTTTCACTTGTTTTGCCAAGCGGTACCCGCATAGAAAATAAAACGAAGAGATGCCAAGTAAATCCATGCTCCACGGCAACCCAATAATGTCTGTTTTTCGCCCTGCCAAATGTATTTTGTGTTGTCCAAAATATCGCATTGCTACCAATCCAACCAAAAATAGAATGAACAAAGGGGCGTACTGAAGAAAAAGATTTGTGTGTTTTCTGTTTAGAAGATTTGTCAATAATCTTACCAAAACAGTTACAAGGAACAAATGTGGGAGAAACCAAAGAGATATCCATACCAACGTGTCGCCAACACCGTAGGCGATATCTCGGATATATCCGAAAAGGTTGTCCCCGCGTAAAAGGACGTACTCCAGCCCCACTATGACTGTTGTTGTCAAATATGGTTTAATTAATGAGTCGCACTTTGATACCAATACGTTGCCAAACGGTTTGGTGGGGTTAAACAAGACGCCTGACAGGAAAAAAAACAAAGGCATGTGAAATGAAAAAACCATCGCAAAAGCTTTGGATGGACTCGGGCACAGTATACTGTTGTGCCCAAAAACAACCAGCAAAATACCGATCCCTTTGGCAACATCCAAGAGTTCGTTTCGATTTTTCATTTTATTAAATTCTCTTCTATAAAACTAAATACTAACCATCTTTTGGCAATTCCTTTTTTTTATTTAATACCGCAGCGCGACAACTACCCTGACACTTGTTAGCACGCATCTGAAACCGTTGTTAAATCGTTATTTTGCCGGGCGAGTTTGATTTGAAGCAATCGAAATAATGTCGTTGAGTCGAGCTGGTAATCCAAATTCGAAGGAGTGGTGGGGGCAGTTGAACGAAAAATTCATCGCCGCAGCAAGGGAAAGTTCTTTGGTCGGTCAAGGGCCTCTAACATTCAGTTTGCGCTCATTTCGTTCATCCTGGTGCTGCTTTTTATGCTCGCCTACCTGATGCTGACCGCGGTGAACGAAATTGTGATGCTTGACTCGGACGCCACCGCCCCTGACCCCGCTGCCGAATCTTCAGACGTGCTTCAAAAACAGTAGATCTCAAGGCTATTGGGTCGCCGCTCTGCTAGCAGCCCAGATGGATGAACACCCGGGTCACATTTTTGAATTTGCGATTTTCCCGGATGGCGACAAGGATGGCGTCGTTGAGTTCCCGTTCCCAGCCGGGCGTTTTCAGCTTTCCGGTCTGATGAAACTGCACCAGTATTGGGTTTATCAGTCTGAAGGGCGTTTGCTGATCTTCCTCTATCGTGTCGAGGGTGGCCAAATCGCTGGAAACGATGTGTATCCAGTACACAAGATGGTTGCCATCCGGAAGCACAACAGATGCAAATCGGTTTTTGGGAACTGTAATGAACCGTTCGTCGTCTTCTTCGTTGATTAGTTTGTAGCTGGTGGCGTCGACTTCACTGGCGTCAATCACCACCCCGTCCTCTGCGCCATTTTTGGCTTTAGCGTTCAGGGTGTCGTCAGAGGGAATCATTTTGGATTCAATGGCCACCAGCCCGCGCGATTCCTTACAGTAGGCGGACGCATCGTTGAAATCGACCAACCCGTATTGCTCTGTGTGACCGCAGCCAGTGAGGGACAGTATCAGGGGTAGCGTTATGCTGTATCCTTTCAAATAATGACTCATTTTGTTTCCATATTCCTCTGTTACCTCGGACGCTGGGAGGTGAGCGCGCCCAAATCCGTTGGCAGCGACTCAAGGTGAACTGATTGGGTGGGGAAGGCGAAGCTGAGTCCCATGGACGCCACTTTGTCCATGATGGACAGCATAAACTCCTGCTTGGCCTGCAAAAATTCCCCCCAGTTGGTGGTTTCGGTAAAACAGTAGATGAAAATATCCAGACTGCTGGGGCCAAAGTTGTCAAAATTCACCAGGTAAAAGTCATTTCTGATTTTGGGGTTGTCTGCAATGAGTTGCCGGATCTCGTTTACCAGCTGGTCCAGCTTCCGGGATGGGGTGGAATAGGTCACGCCAATGCTCATTTTGATGCGCCGCTTTTTCATGCGCGACCAGTTATTGCAGGGGTCTGTGGTGAACGCGGAGTTGGGCACCGATATGACGCTGTTGGCAAAGGTGCGGATGCGGGTGGTGCGCAGCCCTATTTCCTCCACCGTGCCCTCGACGCTGCCCATTTCAATCCAGTCTCCCACCTGGAACGGTTTGTCGAGGAAAATCACCAGCGAGCCAAACAGATTGGCCACCGTATCCTTGGCAGCCATGGCCATGGCAAGTCCCCCAATTCCCAAACCGGCCAGCAGGCTGCTCACGGAATACCCCAGGTTCTGCAGTATCAGCACGACGCCAATGACATACAGGAAGGCCTTGAGGCTTTTGCGAATAATGGGCACCAGCTGATCGTCGAGTCGGCTTTCGGTTTGCGCGGCCTTTGTGTCCCACCAGTCGGCAATCCCGTCCACCAGCCGGGTGCAGAACCATATCACCAGCACAAGCGCCACACTGGACATCATGGCGGTGATGAATCGATCAAAATCAATAGGCGCTTTGGGAAAGGGTAAAATCAGCAACGAAACAAAAATACCGCCAAGCGCCACCGCCCATTCCACCGGCTTCGCCAGCGCCGTAATGAATATATCGTCGAATTTGACAGCGGTTTTTTCCGTGAGCCGTATCAGGCGCTTAAACAGGACATGAACCAGTTTCCTGCCACCGAATCCCACGACAATTGAGCCCAGACTGGCAAGGTAAACCCAGAGTGCAATTCCAAGCAGTTCAATCCTTAAAAATTGCAAAATTGTTTCCATATTTAATCCTTCCTGTTAAACCATCCTCAAATTCAGTATTCTGCGTTCTTCTACAGAAAAAGCGACAATCGTGCAAGAATCGGCAATTGACAGGGATGGATGCAACAGTGAAAGCCAGGCGAACGACCCCTCATGACTTCTGTTTATTTTCGTGGCGCAGTGCGTTGATTCTCTGTGTTTCGGTCTGTGTTCTTTGCAATCCAGGAAGCAGTGTTCGCGCGGAAGACGACACGCCGACGGATTCAGCACGGGCAGTCGCCAGGGACGCGGACAAAGCCACTGCAAGTGAATCCGAACGGGTAC
>JAFGWT010000277.1 GCA_016937015.1 Deltaproteobacteria bacterium
CAACATCCCAATATCATTTGAAAAATCCCCCTACCCCCTTCGCGGAAGGGGGAGTCTGCGTTGCATATTGCATGCAATACATTGAAAAATGTGATGGATGAATGATTAGAGCATGCTACGTCTCTACGCGGGGTGTGGACTGGTTAAAACAGGTCGCTGGCGTCGTCCTGTTCGTAGGCATCTCCCCCATCGTCCACGTCATCGTCACCATCTGCCTCACCACTGCCATAGACATCTTCCTGTTCGAGATTTTCCGCGTCGTCGTCATTCCC
The DNA here is from genome assembly GCA_016937015.1 of Deltaproteobacteria bacterium. Lineage (GTDB taxonomy): Bacteria > Myxococcota_A > Polyangia > JAAYKL01 > JAAYKL01 > JAFGXQ01. Next base: position 273 of record JAFGWT010000277.1, read on the forward strand.
GGCATCACCGGCATCATCCGTTGCAATCTGTGCTTCCTCATCCTGTGCACCCCCATCGGCGTCACCGGTGGCCATATCGTCGGACTCCCCCATCAAAGGACCCATTGCGGCGGCATCGGATTGATTGGCCGGCGCGGGTTTGGGGCCGCAGCCCACTGCGAAAACGGCAACCAGAGCGAGAAGAAAAAAAACATTGCGATATTTCATTGGTATCTCCTTGTTGTAAAAGGGCGCAACGCCACGTCGCGTGTAATATCTGCCCCTATTTCACGATCACAGTCGGAATCGACACCCAAAGCGATATTCATGCCAGAAATATGCGCTGCGCGTGGCTTTCTCCTCACGCGGGAAAAGCGAATTCTGTCTGGGGAGGAATTCGATATGTGGCGGTTTGCCCCAATGTGTCAAAAGGACACGCCCATTGTGCCGCTAATTCTGAAAGGGGAGACCGCTTGAGTGGCACGGGCTATTTCCCCATTCGCTCCAGTTTGCGGTACAGACTCTTGCGTTCGATGCCGAGCACCCTGGCGGTTTGCGCCTTGTTGCCCCCAAGAATGGTCAGCACTTTCTGAATATATCGTTTTTCCAGTTCATCCAGCGTCACCAGTTCCGTGGGTTGATTTTCGCGCACAATGCTTTGGATGCTGTGTGTTTCGGCGATACGGTCCGGCAAATCGGCCACTGTAATCTCATCTGCCTCGCAAAGCGCCAGGGCCCGCTCGATACAGTTTTTCAGTTCACGGACGTTCCCGGGCCACGGATACACCAGCAGCTTTTTGGCAGCGTCATGGCGGATGGCGGACACGGCAACCCCCATGCGGGGCGCCATCTGCTCAACAAAAAACTGGGCCAGCAGCAATACGTCCCGTCCACGTTCTCTTAGCGGGGGCAGTGACAGCTGCAGCACGTTCAATCGATAATATAAATCCTCCCGAAATTTTTTATCATTCACGGCGGCGGCCAAATCCGCATGAGTGGCGCTGATGATACGGGCATCGAATGCCACTTCCCGAGTGGCGCCCACAGGCCGAAATGTACGCTGTTCCAAAACCCGCAGCAGTTTACCCTGCAACCCCAGCGGCATGTCCCCGATTTCATCCAGGAAAAGCGTGCCACCGTGTGCCCGCTGTAAAAGGCCCTGATGATCTGCCCGGGCATCGGTGAAGGCCCCTTTTATGTAGCCAAACAACTCGCTTTCCAGCAGCGTTTCAGGCAACGCCGTGCAGTTGATGGCCACAAACGGGCCCGCGCGCCGACTGCTCTGGTGATGAATGGACTGGGCGACCATCTCCTTGCCGGTGCCGCTTTCGCCGGTGATCAATGCTGTCACATCGGTTGCAGCCGTGCGGGCAATTAGCCCAAACAGCCTTTTCATGGGCGCACTGTCGCCAACAAACCCGAAGACCGACATATCCTGAGACATCATTGATTTCAGGCTGCGCAACTCCTGCTTCAGTCGACGCGTCTCCACCGCACGCCCCAGGGACAGGGTCAGCAATTCCATATCGACCGGTTTGGAAATAAAATCAGCCGCCCCCGCGCGCAGTGCCGCCACAGCGGTATCCATATTGCCATAGGCGGTCATCACCAAAACGGGAATATCCGGCCACTGGGTTCGCACCTGTGACGCCAGTTCGATGCCGTTGCCATCGGGCAGATTGACATCCGTGACCACCGCGTCGAAAGTGTGGGATTTCAATGAGATTACCGCCTCGCCAATGCGCGAAACGATAACCGTCTCAAATCCGCCTGCGTGGAGCTGCCCGGCAATCGAAATGCAGAGTGCTTCGTCATCGTCCACAAGCAGAATTCTGGAAGTCATCATAACCGCAATTATCAGACAAGCGGACGAATCAACAACAAAATTCAATTAAGGACAGTGATTGAAATGAATTTCGACCAGATCCTGGGGCGCCGGATACTAGCGAACGGAGAAAATCTCTTCAGTGCCACCCGGTGGTGTGACGTAAACCTGCAGTGCGATTTCATAGCGGGGGCCCTGAAAGTATTCGAGCACCAATTGGTGGTCGCCGGCCTCGAGTGTCACCTTTCCGGATTTGGATTTGGGCGGATGAACACCGTTATTATTTACGACCAGTTCACCATCAATGTACAGGCGGGTACCATCGTCGCTGTTGATGCGGAATGTGTATTCCCCGGATGCGGCCACACTGAAACCACCGGAATACCGAATACCAAACCATTCATATCTGTCATCCACGCCAGGGAAGCCACGGCTGAAGGAACGGGGGGCAATATCCCACTCGCAGGCATACAGCCGCGATGCCACATCAAACTGGTCCCAGTTATTTGGTAAATTCTTTGTCCTGGGCTTCAGGAAGACCACCTCTCCTTCGAAACATCCCCAGACAGGCGTTTCGTAGCCAAACTCATTTTCGGAGGGTTCTTCCG
>JAFGWT010000031.1 GCA_016937015.1 Deltaproteobacteria bacterium
GCTGTCGCTGTCCGAATCGCTGTCACTGTCAGAGTCAGAGTCGGAATCCGAATCGGAGTCGCTGTCGGAATCCGAATCGGAGTCGCTGTCCGAATCTGAATCGCTGTCGGAATCACTGTCGCTGTCGGAATCACTGTCCGAATCCGATGACGGGGTGTCGGTCGCGGTGTCATCGTCATCTGCTCCATCAGAGGTGTTACTGTCGGAACAGCTGATGCCGACAAGGGTGATACTGGCGCCCAGCGCACCGCGCATGAGGTCTCGCCGGGTCAGCGGGCAGTTGATGAGTTCCGCCAGTATTTCCTCAGGGCTTCTTTTTTTGGGGCTCATTTGAAAGGTTCCTCCATCGACTGGTTGTACGGACGTCCAGCACATCCGTTAGGGTATTGTTGTGCATTTTGGGATTTTTGTCACCCCGCAATTGATTTTGCCAATGGACCGGCGCCGCTGTGGCAGGCCATGGGCTACAGGTGACCGGACTGCCGATTAAGCAAATTGAGGGTCATTTTAATATGGGGAATACCGGTGATGGCCGATGGAAAAATGTCTCCTTCGGTGTTGAATCCATGCCTTAAATAAAACCCAACGGCACTTGTTCGGGCGGTGAGTGTCAGTCCCCGGGCGTGCTGAGAAATCGCAGCATCCATTAATGCCATCATGATGCGGCTTCCAACCCCCGTTCGCTGGAACTCAGTGGCCACCACCATTGCGGTGACCCGCCACCAGCTGTCTGGGGTTGCCGTGACACGGCCATATCCGATGACTCGGTCACCATGGGTCGCGTAAACGTGCCAGGCGTTATTGTCCAGACCATCATCCATCACTGATTCGGGGAGTCCGTGTATCCGGTAGAACAGCTCATACCGCAATGAGCGAATCTGTTGCCACACGGTGCTGTCGTCGGGAATGTGGTCACAGCAGACAATGCCGGTCGTGGGCGCGTTGACGCTTTTCATGGTGCTGTTATGACAGATTTTTAAGTGGCGAGCGAATGGAAAACGAACTGCGGTAACAGTCAGGGAATTTCGATGGTCTCCGTGACACGGATGTCGTCAGAGGAGGCGCCGACCAGAATCTCAACGGGACCAGGTTCAACAATGAATTGATTGTCCGCCTCGCTCCAGTACGCAAGGTCATCCACATCAACGCCAAACAGGACCGTTTGCGACGTTCCGGATGCCAGCGTGATTCGGTCAAACGCCTTGAGCGCGATGGCGGGGCGTTCCACCGCAGACTCGGGGAATGACACATACAGCTGTACCACTTCATCACCATCAAGGTCGCCGGTGTTGGTCACGTCCACGGATACATCCAGCCGGGTGCCCGCGCCGGCAGCACGCAATCCGGCGCTCAGATTGTCGTACTCAAATGTGGTGTAGCTGAGACCATGGCCAAATGGAAACAGCGGCTCTCCCTCAAAATACATGTATGTGCGCTTGCCGCGAATGCCGTAATCCATCAAATCCGGCAAATCAGAGGTGGCGGCGTACCAGGTCATGCTGAGTCGTCCGGCGGGATTGACATCGCCAAAAATAACATCTGCAATGGCATTGCCCAGTTCCTGTCCGGAGTTGGCGATATGCAGGATGGCGGGGACATTTTCCTTAACCCACGGCATCGCCTGCGGGAAGCTCGAAACCAGCACCACAGCGGTTTTCGCATTCGCTGCCTGAACGGCCTGTATCAGTGAGAGCTGGGCGGGATCCAGGTCAATACTCTGGCGGTCAATGGCCTCCTTTCCTTCGTACGGACTGGGGCAGGTGGCCCAGCCCGCATCACAGGTTGGATGATTGCCCACAAAGACGATGGCCACGTCCGCAGCGGCTGCGGCATTCACTGCGGCGTCACCGGAATTGTCCGCGGCGTAATCCACAGTCACACTGTTCCCCAGCCGATTTTCAATGCCCTGACGAGCGGACACACTGTAAGGCAGCTCACCGCCGTACCAGTCCACAATCACGTCATTGGCACGGGGGCCAATCACCGCAACTCGCGACAGGGTTGCGCCATCAAGGGGAAGCAGATTGGCGTCGTTTTTCAGGAGCACAATCGATTTCTGTGCGACCTTGCGCGCCATGGCGCGATTCTCGTCGCTGTTCCACGGCGTCTCAGAATTCGAAATACTGCTGTATGGCACACGCGCCGGCGGATCCAGTTCGCCCAAACGAAACCGAATGCGCAGCATGCCTTTTAACACCGCATCCATGTCCGCTTCGCTGAACATGCCCTGGCTGTATGCACTGGCCAGCGCGTCCTGATCACCGGCCAGAAATACGCCTGTCCCGGCCTTCACAATCGCCGCGGCCGCTTCCGGCAGGGACGAAAAATAGTGGTGCTGTTCCACTGTTTGCTGGAGGGCGAATGCATCAGTGCAAATCATGCCATCAAACTGCCATTCGTCGTAGACCACATCCTTTAACAGGGGCGTGACCGCCGCGGGAACACCATTGACTGCATTGTACGCGGTCATGAACGACTGAGCGTGGGCATCGTGAATGCACTTTTCGAACGGCACCAGGTAGTACTCGCGGAGATCCCGGTCATCGATTTCTGACGACGAGTTCTCACGATTGGTTTCGTTGTTGTTGCCTAAAAAATGTTTCAGTGTGGCAGCGGTCAGCAGGTAATTGGGGTCGCTGCCCTGCAGGCCCCGCACCAGACCCTTGCCCAGCTCTGCCACCAGACACGGGTCTTCGCCCAGGGATTCCTCGGTTCTTCCCCAGCGCGGGTCACGGCCGAGATCAATCATGGGCGCACGGATGACGAGTCCCATCTGAAGGGGATTGCCACCGGCCACGTGCACTCTGGCTTCGTATCCTTCAATCTCTCCCAATGCCTGCAGCAGCTCAGGATCCCAGGTGTGACCCAACCCAAAGGCCTGGGGAAACTGAGTGCTGAGAATCTTGCCGCCATCACACTGGCCAAGGCCATGCAACCCTTCGGTGTATGTGGAGAGATAGCCCAGTCCCAGTCTGTCGATTGCCGGCTGACGTTCGTCAAGCAGGGTCAGCTTTTCTGCCGGAGACAGCAGCGACAGCAAGTCATCCACCCGGTGTTCAATCCACAGATCCGGATCCTGGTAAGGATGTTCGTACTGGTCCGTATCCCAGTCCGTTGATGTATCGATTTCAATTTCCGTATCCGGTTCAACAGCCGACTCTGTATCTGAATCAGAATCGGAATCAGTATCCGCGTCTGTGTCAGTGTCCCCATCGGTGTCGCTATCCGAGTCCGCATCCGAGTCCACATCCGCATCCGAATCACTGTCTGTGTCCGCATCCGTATCCGAATCACTGTCTGCGTCGGTGTCAGTGTCCGAATCGCTGTCGCTGTCCGAGTCAGTGTCCGAGTCAGTGTCACTGTCAGTATCCGAATCTGAATCCGAATCCGAGTCGGTGTCGCCATCCGAACCGTCAGTGCTGTTATGGGCGTTGCTGTCCGAAGAACACCCGGCAATTATCCAGATTGCCAGCAGGCATATCAAGGTCGTTGCGCTACATCTATTGTTGCAAGTCATTATCATTTTCCTCTTGTGTATAAGTGGTAAACTGCACGCGCAGTGTACCGTAGAGAGCCAAAATATCCAATGGCGTTCATCGTATCTGTTCATCGTATCGCGCTGACTAATACCATTGCGCACATTTTCAACTCTGAATGGATGAGTTTTCAATCAGTGCGTTAGGCAATTTATAGGCCATGAATTTACCCACACAAATTTTGTTAGTTATGATATATTTGAGACCCGCATTTGCGGTGGATGCCATGCACGACAAGCCAGAAAAAGTCTGGTAAGAATATTTCATTTCCAGCGGCCAATTAAGTGTATTGGAAGTTCGGCCTGTTGACATGATTAAATAGGTGCGACAAGTGTCGCATAAGAAAATACGGCTTTTTAAACGTTAGTGGCCGAGCAGTGCCAATGGCGCGCTTTGGCATTACAGGAGCAATCTGAATGAACAAAATTCTGATATTTTGGGTGGTCATTTCCCTTTTGGGCGGGGTGACGGCCTGTTCGTCGTTACTGGGACTGGACGAAATACAAATTACTGATACCGCCACCGATACGGTTTCGGATGGCGATATGAGTACGACGGTGTCAACTGATTCCACCGCTGATACAGACACAAATGATGTTACGGATTCCAGCACCGCTACCGGTTCTGTTATCGAAACGGGTATGCCGACAGATACAACCATGGGCACGGATACAGATGCGCCCATGAATACAGATGAAGGCACGGATACGGGTACGGACACGGCGGTGAATGACACCGAAGCCTGCACATCTGCTGCTCGCAATTGTCGTTCCACCGATGATAATAATTGCAATGGGGAACCTGACAATGCAGAGGCAGCATGCACCGAGTGTATCCCCGGAGATACAGAGGTATGTGACACACACGGTGATCTGGATGGGCATGGTATCTGCGTGGCCGGGATAATGAAATGCGACTATTCTCCAACCGGGGACAGCGTTTCCTGGTTGGCATGTGAGGGCGCGGTTGGCCCTCTGGCATATGATTGTGCATCCAGCGATGATTTGAACTGCGATGGTCTGGATGATAATCTCAACCCCGAGTGCCTGTGTGAACCGGGAGATACCGACGATACCTGCTACGGTGCATCGTGGAATGGTGCCCCCGAACCCGTGGGGATCTGCCATGCGGGATACCGGGAATGTTTGCCTGCGGGAACGTGGGAGACGTGCACGGGATATCATAGCCCGGAGATTCGCCAGTGTGATTCCACAGCTGATAATGACTGCAATGGAACGTTGGATAACGAAGAGGACGAGTGTACAGTCTGCAGTCTCGTGAGCGACATTAATGTTTCATGCGATACCGGGCTTTATGGGATCTGCGCAGCGGGGACACAATCGTGTCAGTTGTCAGCAGACAAGACAACGGTTGGGATGAGCAGTTGTGTACAGAACGTTCCACTTGGAAGCCTGGATTGCAGTTCGTCGGCGGACAACAATTGCAATGACACGCCGGATAATGAGGAGAGTGCCTGTGTTCCCTCGACTGTGAACATAGCTGGGGACAACGGTTTTGAAGACACTGTTGTTGGTGACGACAGACATCACGTATTTACGTTATCTCAATCTCCGGCGCTTTCCACGGCGACAATCTCTTCGGTGCAGATTTCTCAATCGAGCAGCAATTTCTACATTGAATCGAACCAGTGCGAAAACGTGCAATTGACCGGTTCGGACACCTGTAAGGTCACTGTTCGTTTTTCACCGGGATCATGGGGCGCGAAAACAGCCACACTGGAGGTGGAATACACTGATGGCCTTGAATCCCAAATCGCAACCACTGCCCTCAGCGGAAGCGGACTTGAAGCTGCGGTGGTGACGATGGTTCCGCCCTCATACCATTTTGGCACGGTGTATTTGCACGAGGAAGAAATCGTCATCGTAGTGAACATTGCCAATAATACCATGGATACATCCGCCGTGATCGATGCGGTGGACGTGAATGATTCCAACATTTCCATCGAACATTCCTGTATTGGCAATCTTGCTCCCGGTAACGATTGCGATATCGTTGTTACGTATGCGCCAACCGATGTCAGAGAAACCGATACGCAGTTGGAGGTCAGTTACTTCGATGGCGCAAATGAGGTATCATCAATCACACGGCTGAAAGGTTCCGCTCTCGATCGATGCGCGGGCAACATCGTATTTCCGGATGCCACGTTGGACAATCTGATCAGATGGGAAGTCGGGAAGACAGATGGTGAACCACTTGTTTCTGCTGATCTTGTTGGAATAACTTCCATAAATTTTTTCATGGCCGGCATATCCGACCTGAGAGGGATGCAGTGTCTAACCGGGTTGACAACGTTGAATCTTTCCATGAATAACAACATTACTGACATCACACCGCTGGCAGCGTTGTCCAGTCTTAATGAGTTGGTTCTCTCCAACGACTATTCTATCGAAAGTCTGGCGCCATTGGCTAAATTAGCAGGATTGAACGACCTTTATCTCAACAGCATCAACCACTCAGACATTTCGCTGCTGGCAAGTTTAACTGCGTTACGCTATCTGGAGCTGGGTCAGAATACCATTACGGACATTTCAGTGTTGTCGTCAATGTCTCAACTTGAGTATATCGGCCTGTCCGGTAATATTAACCTCGCGAACATCAGTGCATTGGTTTCGAATACTGCGCTTGGGGATGGCGATACAATTAACCTCGAGTCCACCGCAGTGTGTGCAACAAGTAAAAGTGATGTCAATGAATTGATTGCCCGTGGGGCAACGGTGTATCACGACTGCAATTGATTGAAGCACATTGTAGACGCCTGTCCTCTCCCGCTACACTGGCGATGGGCTTTGTATCAGTGACAACCGCATCACACGACAAATCCACGTTGCTTACTGCGCGCATTCACCGCCCTGTGTGGGCCAGTTTTCAATCAGCGCGGCCCGCCATTTGTCGGCCATCTTCTGTTCGCCACGTTCGTTGGGATGAATACCGTCAAATGTATCGCCGGAACCGGGTGCTGCGTCGAAGTCAGTACTCTGATCCACCACCACCACAGGTGAAACGTCAGTATTCAGCTCCTGGGCAAGCCCGTCGATTCGGCTGTTGATATCGTTCAGTTTCGCCTGAGACTGGGTGGATGGAATCAGTTTGGCCAGTAAAATTACGACTTTTTCATTGTCGCCGCGCAACAGGTTAATGACATCGCGCAATTCATTAATGGTACTGTCGGTGTTCTGGTCCGGTTCGTTACTGAATGCATCATTGGTGCCCAGATGAATCAGCGCCACATCCGGGGTGTACCGGGTGAGCCAGCCAGGCAGTTCGCCAATAATCTGATCCACGCGCCATCCCCAGTGTCCTTCGTGGTCGCGATCAAAGGAGTTGTCTGGATAACTGGGAACACCGCCAAAATTTTCATTCTGTGATCCAATAAAATCGAACTCCCGACCGGCGGTCACCAAATCTTCAAACAGCGGGTATCGATAACTCAAGTGGGTATTGTTGGATGACGTAATGGAATCGCCCAGGGGCAGAATACAGATGCGGGGCGGCTCTGACCCGGTGTCTATCCCTGTGTCAACCGTGTCGCTCTCGCTGTCCCCAGTGTCTGAGTCACTGTCCGTATCCGTATCCGTGTCGGTGTCAGTGTCCGTATCCGTGTCCGTATCCGTGTCCGTATCCGTATCCGTGTCCGTATCCGTGTCACTGTCAGTGGCGCCGGCGTCACAGCAGATGGGGGAGTCCGTGGGACACGTGTAGTCGGGCAGATACGTGCCATTCATATTTCGACATTCGCCCTGCGCAACACAAGTGCCGGGGCAGTCGGTATTTTCGTCAGTGTCCGAATCGGAATCCGTGTCCGTGTCCGAGTCGGTATCGCTGTCTGAGTCTGTATCCGAATCGCTGTCCGAATCTGAATCAGTGTCAGTGTCCGAGTCGGCATCACTGTCGGTGTCACTGTCGGCATCGCTGTCCGAATCCGAGTCCGAATCCGAGTCCGTATCTGAATCCGAGTCCGAATCCGAGTCCGAATCCGAATCCGAGTCGCTGTCTGAATCAGTGTCAGCATCGCTGTCCGAGCTGTTGTTTGTGTCGCTGGTCCCCCCGCCTGAACCGCCACATCCACATGCGAAGAAAATTCCAAGGCCAAGCAGCCCGGCCAAAAAGATCATTCGTTTTTCCATATTTAAAACCTCCAGCCACATATTGAATTAGTCCGTTTACTGATTTCAAGTTCATTGTCTTCCAAAAGCAAGTGCCCGTCAGAATGGGAACCGGGGACCGACGAAACCAGCGCCGGAAAATAAATATCAAAAAGCGAATAATTATCGGTGATATCTCAAAATGCTCAGTTTGAAAGAAATTTTAAAACTGGTATTTTTATTAATTATTTCATGTATTTACGTGCTGTATTCAATGAGGGGTCACCAATTGTGCAACATGTTGCACAATCTCTGGGGGGGTCAAAAACAATACGCAAAAATATCTGGGGGCCCTGTATGAACGAAAAACAAATCACGTCATATCAAACCGTATTCCGCCGCGTTTGTCAAATCCGAACCGCCAACTTTTGCGACACCGAAAATGACAGTGGCGTTCAAGGCAATCACGTCCCTGTATCTTTGTTTCCCAATGACAGGGACAAAATGGGTCAATGGCAGGTAACCGGCACAACGATGGGTTCAAATTGCTGTGCAATCTGGGTTTGCGTCAAATCAATGGACGGCGATTGGATACCACCTGTGGTGTCGCCGGCCAATTCGGGTAAAACAATGTTATTGGTTTGAAGGAACCGAACAACAATGCTGCTGCGAATCGCCCGGTTGATGTTTTGGGGCAGCGCGCCGGTTTCTTCCTGATACCTGATTGGGTTGACGGTGCTGCTCACAATGCCTGCTACCGTGCCGCGCAATGTGATAACCGGACTGCCACTGTTGCCTGGCTGTATGGGCGCCGTGATATGAATGTGTTGCGTATCTCCCAGATAGCTGATGTTACCGGTGGAAAGGGACGGATGCCTCTCCGGTGAGTTCGATTCAACGTTTTGCTTGCCGTATCCGTAAATCGTTATGGACTGCCCAATCTGAGCGGAAGAAGGGTCAAATCGCACGTAATTGGGACTTTTGTAGTCAATCCGAAGCACAGCCAGGTCGTTGTTTGGGTCGGTGACAACCGGTGACGCGGCAAATCGCTGCTGGCCCACGTCGACACTCAGTGCCTCACAGTCAGTTACCACGTGTTTGTTGGTTAAAATATAGCCCATGTTATTAACAAAGAATCCGGTCCCATACGAAGCGCCATGGGCAATCTTCTTTTGTGGAAGACGTGCAATCTGGGGCAGATACTCCGGATTCCTGTGCAGTATCTTTTGTACGGCGTTGTTGATTGCTTTTGAATACGCATTGTAAATGGCCACTTCATCGTTGACCAGTCCAGACCCTTCGTTGGCACGGGCTTCAATTTTGCCGATTTCGGTCCCGTCCGGCGTTAAAAGGGCCAGCCGAATGGTGGTCGAATAACTGCCAAAAAAAGTGTTGATTTCGAGCGCACCGTCAAGAACCACAATGAGATTTTGCGATGTCTTATCGCTCAGGCGGTGCACATTGTGAAAGACAGACTTCAGCACAGACACCGCAGCGCTTTCAAACATCATGCCCTCGCGAAGTGTGAACGTGGTGACGCCATACTGGTTTACAATTCGATGCATCGCCCTGTTTCGGTCTTTTGGCAAAACCATCGCAACCGAATAATTGGCTGGAATGGAAGCACTGCTTTGGGTGACGTTTGGCAATGTGGCGACGTTCAGTTTTGTCGCTCCGCAACTGCACAGAAAAAGAAGAAGAAAAATCGAATACATCTTACGCATAGCGACATTATTGGTGATAGAAAAAAAATGTCAATTTCTACAGTTGTAAACAACAGAGCTATCGTGAGGGAGCAACCGGAGCCATGGCGCTAAACAATAACGCATCGAAGATGCACCAATGCGTTCCACAATCAAAAGACAGGACACCCTCGAAGGCGGGCATCGCGAAAAGCTGTTTTCGCAACATGAAAAGCAAAATCCGTCGTCCCCGCGGAGGCGGGGACCCAGTAAATGCA
>JAFGWT010000278.1 GCA_016937015.1 Deltaproteobacteria bacterium
CCCACCTGGGTGACTGGCCTGTCCATCGGGCGGCGCAGTGGGCGGCCCCAAAGAAGGAGAAACCGACGATGCCGGCGGGGCGCTGGAAAAGCGCTGTGAATCGGACTCGCCTATGGATGGTCGCTCACTGAAGTTTTTTTTTTCCGGAACAGCGTCCCTGGGTGCAGGCGGATAGCTGGCCCCTGACTGCGGCGGCGCCGTCCCCGCAGGCAACTGACGACTCAACGCTTCAAGGCGTTGCAGAATATCCGCGGCTGGTATCAGATCACCAAGGTCTGCCACCCGGGCAAGGGTGGCTTCCAGCAAAATCTTTGGAAACGAACTGCGGGCGATTTCCTCATGGGCCTGCGAGATATGTTTGAACATGCGATGCAGTGTATCTTTGGTGGTGACTTTGGCCTGATTTTTCAGCTCGGCCAGTTCTTCCTGCGGCAGCTCCAGAAAACCGATATCATCGCCGCAAACCGCAGCCACGACAAGATTGCGCAAATGTTCAAGGAGACCTTTTGAAAAGGTGGGAATATCAAACCCCTGCCGATCGATTTCCTGAACAATTTCGAGACAGCGCGCGGGATTATGGTCTATCAGGGCGCGGCTCAGTTCAAAATAGGTTTGACGCCCGACCACCCCCAGCAATACCGCCACATATTCCGCAGAAATGTTTTTCTCACCCGCTGCGAGCACCTGGTCCAGGATGGATAGCGCATCACGCATGGATCCATCGGCCTCTCGACCCACAATTGCCAAAGCAGCATCCTCGGCCAAAATCCCTTCTTCGGCGAGAATCTCCCTGATTCGGCCGATGATGGCGCTGGTGGAAATCCGGCGAAAATCGTATCGCTGAATCCGCGACAGAATAGTGGTTGGAATCTTGTGCGGTTCGGTGGTTGCAAAGATAAACTTAACGTGGGGCGGCGGCTCTTCGAGTGTTTTCAGCAACGCGTTGAACGCACTGACGCTGAGCATGTGCACTTCGTCGATAACATAAATTTTAAAGCGACCGATAATGGGCCGGTAAGGCACGGTTTCGCGAAGGTCGCGAATGTCATCGACTGAGTTATTGGATGCGCCGTCTATCTCTATTACATCGACCGCTGTGCCGTCCGCAATGGTTTTACATGATTCGCATACCCCACAGGGCTCTGGGGTGGGGCCGTCTTTGCAGTTGAGTGACTTGGCCAGAATACGGGCAAGCGATGTTTTGCCCACCCCTCGCACCCCTGAAAAAAGAAATCCGTGCGCCACGCGATCCATCTGAATGGCGTTGGCGAGCGTCTGGGTGACATGGCTCTGACCGACCACTTCTGTAAAGCGGGTGGGCCTGCATTTTCTCGCCAGGACTAAATAAGACATTGATTACAGTATGAATTCCCGCCCCTCGCGGGCCGCTTCGGTGTTGGGAAACAATGCCTGACAGGCCGCTTCGATTTCTTCGACTTTTTCATCGGAATGACCGGGATCGTGATGAAACAACACCAGTCTGCCCACGTTCGCCGCCTGTGCAATTTTAGCCGCTTCAACGTATGTGGAGTGTCCCCAGCCGACCTTTGAAATGCCGCCTTTTTCACCCGTGTACTCCGCTGGCGTGTACTGGGCGTCGTATACAAACACATCGGCGTTCCGGGCCAGTTCAAGCACATTGGAATCGGGCTGCTCCGGATTGTCGTCGTGCTCGGTATCAGTGCAGTAGGTAAAAACCTTGCCTTCGTACTCCACGCGATAGCCGTAACACCCATTGGGATGACGCAGCGGCAACCCTTTGATGCTCAGATTATTGGCAAGGTTGACCGCCTGACCATCCTCAAACTCCTTGAAATGCATTTTGGCGGCACAGTCATCGAGCGATACGGGAAAATTGGGGAAATTCATCTGGCCTGCCAGGGTTTCACCCAACGTCATCTCGAGATTCGTCCCGCCAAATATGTGAATTTCGTTCTGAGGCTGAAAAATCGGCACAAAGAATGGAAACCCCTGAATATGGTCCCAATGCACGTGACTGAAAAACATGAACGCGCTGATGGGTTGTCCTTTTTGAATCAGGACATCGCCCAGCAAACGAAGCCCCGTACCGCCATCAAGGATGACGAGCGTGTCGTCTGCATTGATTTCCACGCAACTTGTGTTTCCGCCGACCCGGGCAGTATTTGGACCGGGTGTTGGGATGGACCCCCGAACACCCCAGAATTTGATACGGAACATGTGCGGCTCTTTATTCCGGGCCCCCCCTTTTTTTAAATAAAGGCAGGCCGCCCAAAGTGTTCTTAGATATCTTCAACGTCCCCGCCACCACTTTGTGTAGGCGCAGCACCGGATTGCGCGGCATTCGCATCCTGGGAATGGAGGTCCTTCACGGCCTCGTTTTTACCGAACATACTTACCAGGATAAAAATAATCAGGGCAAGAATGGTACCGCCCAAAATCCCGTAAGGTGTCTCTTTGGGAACCAATGCTGATTTCTGTTCAAAACTTGAGAGCTCTCCGCTCATGGCGTCCTCCTTATGAAAAATGCAGTCGTACGCAATATCGAGGCAACATCGTACTTTCAACCTCATTAAAAAGTCAAGGATTTATGACGCCATGACATCAGTTCCCAAGAGGTCGCTTGTGCGATTGGCATCAATACTGTATGGAGAGTGCACTATGAAGTTCGTGGATGAAATTGAAATGACAGTAAAAGCGGGGGACGGCGGCAATGGCATTGTGGCGTTTCGGCGGGAAAAGTATCGCCCCAAAAGTGGCCCGTCTGGCGGCGATGGTGGCCGGGGCGGCAGCGTCATTATGGTCGCCGACGAAAACGTGGGGACGCTGGTGGACTTGAGGTATCGCCACCACATCGAAGCCAGACGAGGTGAAAACGGTCAGGGCAATGACTGTTATGGCAAGAGCGCCCCTGACACAATTGTTCGTGTGCCGGTTGGCACAGTGATTATCGATGACAGTACTGGCGAAACAATTGGAGATCTCACTGAACACGATCAGCACGTGGTGGTTGCGGAGGGGGGAGATGGCGGCCTTGGCAATATCCATTTTGCCACATCTTCAAATCAGGCCCCCCGCACCTGCACTCAGGGCGCCAAAGGCGAAGCCAAAGCGCTGCGTCTGGAACTGAAGCTTCTGGCCGACGTGGGGTTGGTTGGACTGCCAAGTGTTGGAAAATCATCGATTATCTCCAGAATTTCGGCAGCTCGTCCCAAAATTGCAGAATATCCCTTTACCACGTTGATACCCAATCTGGGTGTGGTGACCGTGGATGTGGATAAAGGATTTGTGGTGGCCGATATTCCGGGACTGATTGAAAATGCATCGAAAGGGGCCGGTCTGGGCATTCAGTTTTTAAAACATATTCAGCGCACCGCAACCCTGGTTTTTGTCCTGGCGCTGGATGCCACCCTGGAAAATGACCTGCTGAACGACTTGTCGATATTGCAAAAAGAACTGACCGCGTTCGATAAAGACCTTGTGGACCGTCCCTCACTCGCAGTCATTAATAAATGCGATTTGCAGGAAACCCGCGAGCTGGCCCCGGCCATCATTGAGGCTGTTGCTGATTTGGGAATGGACGTGCTGCTGGTGTCGGCCGCGACTGGCGAGGGACTGGAAACCCTGAAATACAAACTCGCCGAACGGGTGTTCGCGGATACCCCCCCAGGAACCGAATGACGAGTCCCTGGGAACTGATTATCAGAGATTCCCTATACCCCAGGATGTTTTAAGCAACTGGCGCCCTTCCCGTCATAGTATGGCTTACGTGGTAAAATGGAATTTCGGCGTTGGCAATGACGTCAGTTTTTGACCGACGCGTTCTGGTCTATAACTTCCCGAACCACCTGAGCCAGCATATTCATCCGCAGGGGCTTGAGCAAAATCCGGTGAATGCCGTAATCAGACATTTTCAGCTTATCCACCTGCGCTGAGTAGCCGGTGTAAAGCAAAATGGGTGTGGATGGCGAAATGGCATGAATCTCACGGGCCAATTCCAGGCCGCTCATTTTGGGCATGGACTGATCAGTGATCACAAGATCATACTTTTTGGGATCGGATCGAAACGATTCCAGCGCGTCCTCACTGCCGTTAATGGCGGTGATTCGGTACCCTGCTCGACCGAGTATGCGCTGGCTTACCTCCAGATTGTCCTTTTCGTCATCCACATACAGAATATGCTCCGTGCCCGAGGGCAACGACGCCTCATCAGGTATAACGACTGTAGCAGCGAACGCATCTGTGTCGGCAGTGACCGGAAAGAAAATATGCACACGGGTGCCTTTGCCCTCTTCTGACTCAATCTGAATGAAGCCGCCACTGTTTCTGACTATTCCGTGGACAATCGCCAATCCCAGACCGGTACCGCGACCAATGCTCTTGGTGGTGAAATACGGTTCAAAAACCTTGTCTTTGATATGCGGCGCAATTCCCACGCCCGTGTCGGAAACCGTTAAGCGAACAAACCCCCCCGGTGCCACATCCGGTTCATTTTTCAGATCATCCGCCGAAAGCACCACCTTTGCCAGTGATGTGCACAGGGTGCCACCGGCATCCTCCATGGCATCGCACGCATTGGAATGCAAATTGGTGACAATCTGGTGAAACTGAGTGGGATCCGCAAGAATCACACTGATGTCATCATGTATCTGAGTTTCGAATACAATGTTCTCAGGGGTGGTGGATTGCAGCAGTTTCAATGTCTCCCGAAGTGTCGCTGCCGGTGACAATGGGGTGCATGACCCCTCCGACTGTCGACTGAATGCCAGAATCTGGCGAACCAGAACTTTTGCCCGCTCTCCGGCGCTCAACACATGCTCCATATGTGACCGGAGGTGGGGCGTATCCTTCAGCTCATCGTAAATCAATTCGGAAAACCCAATGATGGTTGACAGGATATTGTTAAAATCATTGGCAATTCCACCCGCCAGTGTCCCCACCGCCTCCATTTTCAACGCCTGACGCAGCTGTTCTTCCAGTTCCTTGCGTTCGGCTTCTATTTTTTTTCGCTCTGAAATATTGCGACCCACGGCAATCACACATTCGGTTTGCACAGATTGATGATTCATCAACGACGCCACATATTCGGTGGGAATGCGTACCCCATTTTTTGAAAGAAACGTGAGCTCCAGCGTCCCTTTGCGCAAGGTCAGCAATTCCTGAATACTGGCCTTTGCTGAATCCAGCTGTGCGGGGTCTATCCAGTCATCCGGAATTCGCGTCTGACCAATCTCTTCATCACTGACGCCACTGACCTCACGAAAGGCCGCGTTCCACCGGATGGGAATGCCGGTGATGGGTTCGAAAACGAGAAAAATGTCCTGCTGGGCATCAAGCGCCGCATCGGTAAAGGCTTTTTCTTCGCGCAATGCCCTCTCTGCAGACACGCGCTCACGGATCTCCGCCATCACGTCGCTGTAACTGCGGCCGGTAATCAGGCTGATAAAGTACAGCAAGGTCATACCGGGATCAACCATCACGAATCCCGCTTCGAATGTGTGCACCACATGGGGTGAGTCGATGATGGAGATGGGAATGACAAGGGCCAGCAGGACGAAAAGGGTATTGGTCAGCGTTGCGATGGCAATACCGTACCGAAGCGCGCCCCACAATGAAAATGCCCCATACAGATACCAGTATTTCTGAAATGGCATGGTGGCACTGAGAATGACAATCCCCAGAAAAATCAGCGTCAACTCCACCTTGACGGTACCCTGCTGGCGCTGGGTTGGAATCCAGACCGGCCGCCATGCATCCCGGGTTTGAGACCAGCCATGTTCTTCAAGAAACGGCGTACTGAATATCAGCAATGGCGAACAGATGACAAGCGTCCAGAACGCATCTGTTACCCATTTGTCCCAAATCCGCCAAAGAAACGGTTTGGAAAAAAGCACATCGAACGAGGTCTGCGAAAACGTAAGGGACGTTAATCCGATGCACAGTGGCACTGTCACGCCCAGGAGAAACCACCCGATGGTGTTGGAGGCATCCGGCAACCAGCATTTCCCATTAAAGAGATACCGAAAAAAGAGCCAGGAGCAAAATACGGAAATGGTCTGAGGCACTGCAAACAGCACGACCGGGCCGGCGGGTTGAAGAGTCAGCAGCAGCGCATTTGCCACCACACTCAAATAAAAACCCACCAGAATTCGCGGTCCCCACCACTGAACCAGCGCAATGGCCAGCGGGACGGAGAGATACCACAGCGCCAGTTCGGGAACTATCCGAAACAACAGGGCAAGCTGAGTTCCGAGAAAGCAGATGAAAAAGGGCAGAATCCAAGTCCAGAACGGCAGTCGACCAGACGCCCGGCTGTAATCAATGTTGTTTCGCATTTTGCGTAACTATAGCAAAATATTTGATTATGGCAGCTTTTTTTAACATTTTTACACATGGGATGTCCCGGATTTCGCTGCAGCCATCCAAATCTGTATCGCTATCCTATCGGAAGTGCCCTGTGATTGGTTTACCATGAAAAGCGGTCAATTCCCGGCACGGCGGAAGAAACGACATTGGGCAATGTGTCCAATTCGGTTTTGGCAGGACGGTGTGCCCATATTAACGTTCGCCGGACAACACCTGGGCAACGTTGTAGGCATGGTCGCCGATTTTCTCGAAGCTGGTAAGCATATCGATATATATGAGTCCCTGCTGCACTGTGCATTCCTGTTGGTTCAGCCGGGCAATGTGGCCTTTTCGAATCTTCTTGCGCTGGGCGTTGATGGACGTCTCGTATTTGTTGGCTTCAGACATTATTTTTTTTGAGGGGTCAAACACGTGTTTTTCGAGCAAGCTTAAAAATGCGCGCACCGTTTCTCCGATTGTCATAATGTCAGCCATGGCAGTATCGCCAAAGGGCAGCTGCTTTTCGTAACGCTTCTGAGCCAGGCGCAGAAGGGATTCGCAGTGATCCCCAATGCGTTCCAGGTCACTTACACAATGGAGAATTCCACCTACCTCGTGGCTTTGCTCCGTTGACAGCTCCAGCTGTGCCACCGGTACAAGATACTCCGTAATCTCCTTTTCGAGTAAATCCACAATCTCTTCGCGGTTAAGGATATCCTCGGCCAAAGCACCCATTTTCTGGTCGGGATGCGACACCAGCGTAAGCACCTGGTCAAACATTGTTTCAACTTCTTTGAGCATGCGATTAAGCTCACTGCGCGCGGCGTGGAGAGCCATGGGCGCGGACTCCATCACCTTGGGATCGAGGAACCGCAAATGCGTCTCGGTGCGGGACTTGTCAATGACCAGTTTGGAGGACAGCCATGCCAGCTGATTTGAAAATGGTAAAAACAGTGCTGTATTAATAATGTTGAAAAGGCTGTGGAACGTGGCGAGATAAATCGTTATGGGAAACTGAACCGCGGCAATGGCAGTGGCCAGCTTTTCGGGATCATTAATGGAACGAAGGGTATCGAATTTGATTTGCGCGGCAGCGGGATACAGTATGTCGACAAACGCCAGGAAGGGCGTAAACAGCACAATCGGCCAAATGGACCCAATGAGATTAAAAAGAAAATGCGCCCGTGCGGCCTGTTTGGCCGCTGCGCTGGTACCAATGGCAGCCAGATTGGCGGTGATAGTGGTACCGATATTCTGCCCCAGCGCCAGTGCGCAGGCAGTGGGCAGGTCAATCAATCCCTGAGCAGCCATGGTCATCGTTACCGCCATGGCAGCGGAAGATGACTGCACGATAAATGTGAACATCATACCGGCAATCAGTGGAATGAACCGGGACCAGAATGTGGCGGCGCTGCAGTTGGCAGTAATCCAATCGGCTACCTGCGGCGCGGATTTTAGCACGCTGACCGCATCTTTCATGAATCCGAGCCCGATAAACAGAATGCCGAAACCAATGAGCACTTCGCCCCAATCCGCCAGTTTTTTATGCCCGGTAAAGCGGGGAATAAAACCAACCGCAATCGCTGGCAATGCCATAAGTGAGATTTTAATTTTAAAGCCAAATACCGCCACGAGCCATGCGGTGGCCGTCGTGCCAATATTCGCTCCCATAATCACACCGATGGACTGATTCAGCGTCAGCAGACCAGCATTAACAAATCCCACCAGCATCACGGTGGTGGCACTGGACGACTGGATGACGCTGGTTACCAGAAACCCGGTTCCCACACCTGCGATGCGATTGGTGGTCATGGCCGAAAGGACAGTACGCATTTTCTCGCCCGCCACTTTCTGTAGTCCGTCGCTCATCACTTTCATGCCGTACAGAAACAGGGCGAGTCCACCCAGAATCCCAACTGTCATATCGAAGAAGTTAATTTGCATCCGTCAGTTCTTTCGCTCCATGGTTCATCTTTTGGTCACATTGACGTTACGCGACTGTCACAATAAAAAACCAAATCGGAATACCCGTTTTCACCCGTTGATACAAGGCAAAGGATGGCACATCATCGGATTATTGCGCTGTCAACTGCAAATTTGTTTGTAATATTGAGAATATGTCCCAAATATATGGGCGTTTTTTATCGAATGGAGAAAAAGATCCGAACGCACGCGCCCCCGAGCCGCTCGGAACGGTCCAGCTCAATGCCACCGCCAACGCGCTTTGCCATGTCTAATGCCATGGAGAGACCAAGGCCGATGGATTTTCCCAGTGGTTTGGTTGTAAAAAAGGGCATAAACACCTTTTCCCGAATATCGGACGGAATGCCGTAGCCGTTGTCCTCAATGGAAATGACCAGCCGCTCAGCCTGCACGCCGCCACTTACCACAATCTGACGTGAACCTGGCGGCATGGATTGCACCGACTCCGCCGCGTTTTTGAGCAGCGCCCCAAAGATTTCAGCCAGGTGCAGCGGCGGCGCGTCGATGGTGGGCAGAGGCGAGAGATTTTTGACCACCTGAATATGGCGGTGCTCCTGTTCGAGGGCGCTTATAGCCAAACCGAGTTCGAAGGCAGGGTCAACCCGTTTGGCATCTCCCAGTGTCCGTTTGTGGTTGGCAGAACGCAAAATCTTCATGGCATCATGAATGCGCAGCCCTGATTTTCGAGCGCTCTGCAAAATATTCTGCTGCAGCGACAGTAAATTCTGAATATCCGACTTAAAAGTCCCCGCGCCCCCCGCAGATTCACTGCCTTCCTCGCTCTGCAGCTGTTTTCGCAACCGCTCACTTTTCCGCATCACCGTTGAAATACTCGACAGTAAGGCGCCCAGCGGGTTGTTCACTTCGTGCAGCAGATAATCTATGGTCTGGGCCATCAGTGTGGCCCGCTCCGACCGGCGAAGCGCCAGCTCCGCCTGACGTTCCGTGGTAATATCCCGACCAACCATCAGCAACTGCATTTCGCCGCTTTCCTGAGTCACCTTCGACGCCGAGAACGATACCAGCCGTCTACCCGCCGGCCCCACCAGCTCCACCTCGAACTTGCCGCCACTTTGCTCCCGCGCCAGCAGATCGGCCATCGTCATCGTGTCGAACACGGCCGAAATATGCGTCCCCTTTAACCCCATGCCCTGGGGCCGCATCAGCTCATTCGCTTTCTGGTTGGCCATCCCTATCACCCCATCCACACCGAGCACGAAAATCAGATCCGGGGCATATTGCAGCATTTCTTCAGACTCGGTTTCCAGCGCGGCCAACGCTTCATTCTGCTGCAAAGAAAGCATGGATATGCCTATTATATCGGCAATTTCCTGTACATCCGCCACGCTGGCATTCAACTGCTGACGCACCGAGCGGTCGATGAGCAGCGAGCCGATGGCTCGGTCCTGGGCTGATACCAAAAACGATTCGGCGCGCGAATGACCAACGGCGTCCTCTTCGTCAACAAACAACACTGTCGAGGAAAACGCTTCGGAAACCATCTGAAGGGACGTGGACAAGAAATCAGCGGATCGGGTTTCCCGAAGCGCCAGTTTAAGCAGTTTCTGTCGGAGTTCGGTTATATTTGAAGAAAGCCGGGCGGGCTTTTCAGGAGTATTGCTGGTCGTAAGTGCATCGCGAAGTGCTGAACGTTTAGACAAAGAAACCCCCATCCGCATCAGGCAGCGGTAAAAAATCACTTCATCAGTCACTGAAGCCAATGCATTCAGACCCAATCCGCACTGTTTGATCGCGTGAGCGCGATTCATTCCGCCGAACTATCCGGCTTATGGCGCATCAGAGCCGATCAACCCAACGCTGGTCCGGTCTAAGTGGCGTCCGGGGGCGTCTCTTTTTGCTCATTTTGCCCAGACGACGACAATTTCATCGCCTGTTCGGATAGAGACACCTGCTCGAACCCTTTTTGCATGTGCCGCGCCTCAGACCCTTTCTCGTCCTTGCTGTCCGTCGGCTTCAGCTGCCTGGTGTACGCGCGAAATACCTGTCGCAACTCTGTTGACAACACGCGCAATACGTTCACCGGATTCCTTTCCAAAGAGCAAAACCATTCGTGGTTCTGTACTCATTGAGTACATCGGCAATATTGCCGAAATCTTTAGAAACAATTTGAAAAAGATGCGTTTGAAACGCAATTGGAACGACGGGTTTACGCCTCTTTTGCGGCATCCAGAAATGCCTCAATCCGATTTAAAAGTCGAAAGGTATGCGCCGCAATGTCGCTGGGCCACTGCGCCACCAGATGTTTGAAATCCCCGTAACGTTTCTGATAAAACAATCGGCTGGCTTCCTCAAAATTGGGGAGATTTCCCGCCATATCCCACATAAACCGATGGGCTGCCTCTTCGAGCCGTCGCAATTCATCCTTTTTCCCGGTGGACTTGCGCGCTTCATCGACCAGGCGCCGCAGGGTGGCCGATGCACCGCCCCGCTGATTCGACAGCCACTCCCAGTGTCTGGGAAGCAACGATACTTCCTTACCCACCACCCCCAGTTTTGGACGTCCCCGGCCCCGGACAACCGGCTCCCCATCACTCAGCAACGGATGGGTTGCCAGCCGTGCCACCACCTCATCTTCGGTGCCCCTGAAATCAATATCCAGGACATGGCTGCTGTCGTCACTAAAGATGGCCACTCGCTGAGTATCTTCGGGCGATAACGAATCGACAAACCGCTTGGCCTGACGCACGACAAACTCGATGGGACCCGTTACCAGGATACTGTTGCCTGCAAATATTGTAAATGTCTTTTCCATTGTTGCACCTTCTTTTTTTACCAGTATAAAATTGAATATTACCAGTATATAAATAATATCTAAACCATGGTAAAATTATATGCAACATTTATCTGAATCCCGCCGGCCTGCGACTTCCTGTCTGTATTGAAATGGCCGTCCCAGTATCTCACACGGCGCAGAACCGTGGCACGGACCAATCCACCGCTGATACCGCACCGGTATTGGGGGCTAATGAGCGATAGGGACGGCCCCTTCGCAGATGTGGCCAACGCGCAAACAGTCCTTTATATCAGCGGCGGGGTATCTATTTTCAGAGGGATTTCAACAATATCGGTTTGCTGTATGCATTGGCGAGGACATGCGCCGTTCCGTCGAATCCGCCCATGATTCAACAATTCAACGCCCTTTTCTGTGTCTTTTGATCACCGATGTATCATCACTGCAAGCGTTGTGAAGGCGGTAATTCGAGCCGTCGTGTTGACTTTTTACGACCGTGCCTGCACGACGCCTGCACGACGATCACGATCGAAGTCATTTCACATACTCGCAAACAAAGGCTTGGTCGGTTGTGCTGCAGTCATTGTCATACCATTGACCGAGTCCATCGGTCGTTCCAATCATCATTAGACAATTGGAGCTGTCATTTACGTAGGGATACAGTCCATTCCAGTTTTCATACTCTGCGAAAGATGCGCCGGAACTCCATAGCCAATTGCCTTCGTCGGCTGCGTCTTGACCGCCAAGCCATACATCTTGCGTCAATACGGCGGAAATAAAATCATTTTCTGATTCTGAAGAAATTTCCGCGAGCGCCAGATTGGGATTCAGCAACGGG
This sequence comes from Deltaproteobacteria bacterium, assembly GCA_016937015.1. GTDB lineage: Bacteria > Myxococcota_A > Polyangia > JAAYKL01 > JAAYKL01 > JAFGXQ01. The sequence goes on from JAFGWT010000278.1 coordinate 11,898, forward strand.
CAAATATCAAATGCGTCGTCCCAGCTGGCAGAAGTACTGCAAACCCAATACAGATTTCCGGTATCGGGATCTTGCAAGGCAGTACCGCAAACATCATCTTCAAAATCAAATACGCTATCCATTTCATAAGCGCCGCGATCCGGCGCAAAACGAAGTGTTCCGTTGATATCAAGACCGTTACCGAATATCGCTGCCGCGCTGTCGATACATGGAGAATTGTCACTCAACCGATAGCTGCTTAAAACAAAGTTGTCTCCAACCTCAACAAAATTGCCGGCGCTCGTACCGTCAATATTCAAATCGTCACATACGTCGCCCAGGATAGTCAACGAACTGCCTGTATTGCTAAAAACAGGGACTTGCCGAAAATCGGCTGTGTCCAGTTGTACAAACATGCCTTTTAAATCAACACCGGAAAAAAGGTCGGTGGCGGCAGTTAATGTCGTTCGCATTGACGCCTCATCGCAAGTCACATCCGTCCATGTACCCGACAACGCCAAATCCTCAAACGCCGGATCTTCATCGTAATTTTCGTTAGAGTTTGTGCCGTACCCTCCGATATGACTGTATCGTGTGTTCACAGATTCAACATTCATGTTCTGTGTGCCTGAGTTTCCCCAAACAATGGAATTTCGAACAGCAGGCGACATGATCGGTGTTGTCTCGATTCCCCCGACATCCCCGTCACCGATATTGAAGGCGACAACAGAGTGATTCAAAAGAGGTTGAACAGCAGTCACCGCAGTGGAGGATGAAACGGCATAAATTGCACCGGCGCCTCCTGTATTTCCGACAACCAGGCCGTTGGTCATTGACAAATCATTTCCATCTAAAGACAACGCATTTGCGCCTGCAGCAGTTTGGTTACCCGCAATGATTGTATCAAGAATATTGATTGTGGCGTCACTGGCATATACTCCTCCGCCATCTGTTACCGAACGGTTGCAGCTTATCGAACTGTCGTTCATCTCGAATAAAGAACTGGAAACCGTTGAGCCACCAAAATACACGCCACCACCGACATCGGCCACGTTCCCAGTGACAGCGACGTTGTTGATAGCCCCTTCAAAAATTAAGTATATTCCCCCCCCTTTTCCCTCCGAAATATTTCTATGAAACTCGCTGTTGCGAACAAGTGCATCACTCAATAATAAGCCACCGCCAGCTTCAGATGCTCTGTTTCCTATAAACAAACAACTATCCATACCCAAAATACTATGAATATATGCGCCTCCCCCGAACGGCGCTTCGTTATCAATGAATTGACAACCAATAATCGTCTCGTCCGCACTGCCAATACCGACTTGCAGCCCTCCACCGGTAGACTCTGCGGTATTGTTGGTAAACGTCGCATTCATAAATCCACCAACATACAATAGGTAGCTCCCGCCGCCCTCGTCTGCATGATTGGAAACAAGTTGAAGACCATCTATAGCTGGTTCGACAAAAGTCAGATAAAGCCCACCACCTCTCGAGGTCGCTTCATTACCTTCAAAAATGGTATCGGACAAATTCAACAACCCGCCTTCAGTCCAAAGTCCTCCTCCGTCATCAGCGGTATTATTCGAAAAAGTACAGTCCGTAAAACTTGCTGGATTCCCATTGCTGATATAAGCCGCGCCGCCATTCCCGATGGCTGTATTTGACACAAATTCCGTGGATTCAAACGCAACCAGACAACCCAAAGAGGAGCCCACCGCGCCGCCATGCTCGGCACTGTTTTCGCCAAAAAAGCAATTCGTAAACCTTGTTGGAGTCTCCTGAAAGGAATTACTGCCAATATAGACAGCACCACCGCGGGCTGCAGACGTATTGCGTTCAAAACGGCAATTTTCAAAACTCAACACAACGTTCTCTGCCATGTAAACGCCGCCGCCATTTCCCAGTGCGCTATTTCCGGAAAAAGAGCAGTTTCGAAACGTCATTGAATACTCAGTGTACACACCCGCTCCAAGACTGCGGGGTTCAACTCCGTCGGCGTTTCCCTGTGAAATATTAAATCCGTCAACCAGTGCGCCTTCAGCTCCGATAAGAACGTGATAACTGTTGTCATCGGCCGAACCGGTCACACCAATATTGCCGTTCAAATAAGTTGTGGTTGTTGAATCTACAGAACGATCAGACAACTCGTTTTCGTCGCCGTTAAAACCGCCGTACAATTCCAAACCTTCGGTGAGCACGTACGACATGTCGCGGTCTGCCGTTGTGGTGGGTCGATAAATGCCTTTGGCCACCCAAACAACGCAGTTGCTTGCCGATGCAAGTGCGATTCCTTTTTCCACCGTTGCCACCGCTGCATCCCAGGAGGAACCGCTATTTTCATCATCGCCGGACTCAGTGTTCACAAAGATACGACAATCGGTGCATGTTTCACCGAAAAACCCGGTTGCACAACCGCAGGCACCATCTACACAAACGCCGTTTGTATCATCACAGTCATCCAAAACGCTCACTTCATTTCCACAGCTATCTAAAAGCCATACATTTCCGTCAGTACCGCAAGCGCTATGGGTAGACACAACACAATTCTCTGTATCCGTATCGCTATCGCTATCCGTATCAGCGTCCGTATCACCATTCGTGTCAGAGTCGGTGTCAGAATCTGAATCGCTCTCGGTATCGCTGTCGGTATCGCTGTCCGAATCGCTGTCGGTATCGCTGTCCGTATCGCTGTCGGTATCGCTGTCCGTATCGCTGTCTGCATCACTGTCCGTATCGGCATCTGTGTCCGCATCCATATCCGCATCCGCATCCGCATCCGTATCCGCATCCGTATCCGCATCTGTATCAGAGTTGGTGTCGGCATCTGTTTCGGGGTCGGTGCCCGCGTCGCTATCTGTGCCCGCGTCGCTATCTCCATAAACGTCTGCCGAACATACGCATTCGGCATATCCGTTGCCATCGACAGTGCAACTTTGAACGCCGGCAGAATCGTCATCTTCGCATGAGCAACCTCTGCTTTCTCCCGGTATACATACTCTACCGGCAGAGTCCTCCCCTGAATTTGGAGCATTGTCTGAACATGCCCAACAAAACATCAGGATGCAAAGCTGTACGATTTGAAAAATCTTAGTCATGAATAAACCTTTCAGCTCATAAATTCAGCACAGGTTTATCGCGCTTTTTTCCATCTCGTTTCAAAAAACCAATAATACTGAATTTGTTCAAACGTTAAATTTATCGTTTCCCACTGTAAAAATCAAGTCTCTTCTCCGAAGAGCTAATTGCGCTGTAGCGAAAACGGCCACTTGGGGAAAAACGGTTCAATTATATGAGATACCCAGAGAATAAATGGATTCAGGAAGGAATAAGTGTAACCCACTAAAATCATGAGAAAATTACCCGTAACAGCCAGTTTCCGCGAAGGTGCCATTTGAGACATTCGCTTGGCTTCACCACATTGGAATGCACTGGGGAATGCACTGGGGAATGCACTGGGGAATGCACTGGAGCCTCGTAAATCTGGATGCATCTCCAACCCGTGCATCGACGACAAAAACCGCTACAGCGTAATTACCTCCATTGAAAATCACTGGCGGGATATGGCTTCAGTAAATAAGCCATCACACATACGCACGCATCCTGGAAACACAAAGACCTGGGGCCAACGCTCATCAATGCCGTTACCCCGGCTGCAGTGATATCCGGGAATCAACCCGGGGGCTCACCCGCCCCTTGTCCCGTGCTTTCCATTTCCCTTATTTTTCGGGAGAGCGCCTCACACCGGGTCGCCAGTTGTGCATACTCGGGCAAGGAGGGGTACAGCATCGCCACCTTCCGGGTTACCCGCGCCGCGTCATGGATTTGCCGTGTTTCAATCAGGTAACGCGACTGCACTTGCAGCAATTGTGCGTCTTCCCCAAAACGGGCAAGCGCATCGTCCAGCCAGGGCGCCATCAACACAAATTTTTTTTCGTCCGCCAGATGACGCAGCAACTGCACATGGGCATACAGGTAATCCGGTGCATTCTTTACCGCCCTCAGAAACAGCGCCTCCGCCTCTGCAGCTTTCCCCTGCGCTTTTTTCAGCTGCGCCAGAAGCAGTCGTCCCCGTGCAACATGGCTGTTGGCCCCCAAAACCGCATCCAGACGAGTCAGCAGTGGAATGGCCAAATTTGCATTGCCCATTTGGATGAGCTGCGTGGCATATTCCTCAGTCGTTTTAATATCATCTGGATTTTCACGATATTTTCGTTCGAGCAAGCTAAGATATCGAGTGTGGCGTGCCAGATTGTGCTGTTCCGAAATCACATAACCGTAGTGGTGGATGGGAACATCCAGCCAAACAATCGGTATGTAATTTCGATTTGCCGATTCAATCACGCTTTCATGCACCCTCTCTTCAAATTGGAGTCCACACGACAAATCAAAAAATTTGGTGTTTCGCGCCTCAAAAAAACCGGATTGCCCCGTTTCCTCCTTCGGATATTCCCCTTTTAACGGTTGCCACTCCGGATGCCGGGGATCGTTATAATAATTCCGTTGAGGCATAACATAACATTGTCCGGGCCGACTTGCAGCTTCTCGCAATCTGCTAAAATCACTGTCAGCAATTCGTTCGTCCGCATCAATACAGAGAGCGTAATTTGATTTGGCAAAGTTCAGCGCCGCATTGCGGGCAGCGGAAAAATCATCATCCCATACGTATTGATGCACCGTGGCACCCGTTGCAGATGCCAGCGAAATGGTGTCGTCGGATGATCCGGTATCCAAAATAATTATTTCATCAACCAATGCCGCATGATTGTCGATAAAAGAAACAATGCGGTCCGCTTCGTTTCTTACAATCACCACCAGTGCTATCGATGCCGGCGTCACTTGTGCACGCTCACCTTCCCTGGTTAAGGGAGCATCAATTCAGTACAATTTGAGTATACCTATTGAAAAAAGCGTCATTCCCTCGAAGGAGGGAATCCAGTCTGTTCAGCTGGTTCCCCGCCTGCGCGGGGAAGACGGATTGGGTTACTCAAGTGCCTTGCTATGTGTTCTATATCGATGCTCTCCTGTTTAGTTAAATCTGGAGGTAAAATTTGGACTGTATAGTGTATAGTCAACCAGGGGTCTGCGCCAGGGATTCCTCTGGCTGACCCACCCGTAAATGAACGAAAATGTGAACACCTGTTCCGGTACTGAATTTGAGTTGCGGAAAGGAATGAGTGGCTGTAAGGGCCACTTTCAGGCAGCGCCGTTCCCAATGGAACCAAACGCAATGGGCCGCGTCATTTCGCCCCAGCCTGGAGCTTTGCCAGGGCGGCGTTAAAGGTCGCGCTGGGACGCATGGCCTCTAATTTGAGGTCTTCATCGGGATAATAGTAACCGCCAATGTCACAGGGGCTACCCTGAACGGCGAGGAATTCCTGCGAGATTTTTGCCTCGTTTTCAGCGAGTTCCAGGGCAAGGGCGTCGAAGGCGGATTTCAGGTCGGTGTCTTCATCCTGGGCCGCCAGCGCCTGCGCCCAGTAATACGCCAGGTAAAAATGGGAACCGCGATTGTCAATCTGCCCCAATTTTCGCGCCGGGGATTTACCGTTGTTCAGCACCTGTTCCACGGCCGCATCCAGTGTTTTTGCCATCACTGTGGCTTTGTGATTTCCGGTCACATTGGCAAAATGCTCAAGGGACACGGTCATCGCCAAAAACTCTCCCAAAGAATCCCAACGCAGATAATTCTCGGCATTGAACTGCTGCACGTGTTTGGGCGCAGACCCCCCGGCGCCGGTTTCGAACAACCCGCCCCCATTCATCAGCGGCACCACCGACAGCATTTTGGCCGAGGTCCCCAGTTCAAGAATCGGAAATAAATCGGTCAGATAGTCCCGAAGCACATTGCCCGTTACCGAGATGGTATCTTTACCGTCTTTGGCCCGCCTGAGCGTGTACAGGGTGGCTTCCACCGGCGACATGATTGAAATGTCCAGGTCGCTGGTGTCGTGATCTGGCAGATACTGCGCCACCTTTTTTATCAGCTCGCGGTCATGGGCGCGATTTTTATCGAGCCAGAATACCGCAGGCGTCCGAGTTGCCCGTGCACGGGTCACTGCCAGTTTCACCCAATCCTGAATGGGCGCGTCCTTCACCTGACACATCCGAAAAATATCGCCGTCATTCACCTCGTGCGAAAGCAGCACTTCGCCACTGTTGGTGACGGCACGGATAATCCCTTTGTCAGTGGCCTGAAAGGTTTTATCGTGCGACCCATACTCCTCGGCCTTCTGCGCCATCAGCCCCACGTTGGGTACGCTCCCCATGGTCGCCGGGTCAAACGCCCCGTTCTCCCTGCAAAAATCAATGGTCGTCTGGTACACACCCGCATAGCAGCGATCGGGAATGGTGGCCTTGGTATCCCGCGTCTTGCCATCCTTGTCCCACATCTGTCCGGATGTGCGAATCATGGCCGGCATGGAGGCGTCCACAATCACGTCAGACGGCACATGCAGATTGGTAATGCCTTTATCTGAATTAACCATGGCGAGCAGGGGACGCTCCTGGTAAACCGCATCAAAGGCAGCTTCGATTTCGGCTTCTTTTTCATGGCCGATAATTTTCGCGTACGCGTCACCAACGCCATTATTGGGGTCCACACCCAGCTTTGCGAATACCGCCGCATACTTATCGAATACGGCCTGATAGAACACCGACACACACGCGCCAAAAATAATCGGATCAGAGACCTTCATCATGGTGGCCTTCAGATGCAGCGAAAACAAAACACCTTTGGTTCTGGCGTCTTCAATTTCTTTCTCAAAAAACGTTTTCAGTTCGGCCATACGCATGACAGCGGCATCCAGCACCTCTCCCGCCAGCAGCGGTGCGGATTTTTTCAGTACGGTCACCTCACCTGCCTCGCTCACAAATTCAATGCGAAAATCCGTGGCATCCTTTATGGTCACCGATTTTTCAGATTCGTAAAAATCACCACTGGACATGGATGCCACATGGGTCTTGGAATCCTGCCGCCAAGCCCCCATGTGGTGGGGATTTTTCTTCGCATAATTTTTCACCGAGGCGGGAGCGCGCCTGTCGGAATTGCCTTCGCGAAGCACCGGATTGACCGCGCTGCCTTTAATCTTATCGTACCGGGCACGGATTTCCTTTTCCGCTTCATTTTGAGGCTCTTCGGGATAATTGGGCAGCTCAAACCCTTTGTTTTGCAGCTCGGCGATGGCCGCGCAAAGTTGCGGAATGGACGCAGAGATGTTGGGCAACTTGATAATATTGGCCAAAGGGGTTTGCGCCAGTTGGCCCAGCTCCGAGAGGTGGTCGCCAATGCCCGGGTCTGCCTGTAACCGCTCGGGCAATCTTTCCGGGAATGCTGCCAATATCCGGCCCGCCAGCGAAATATCCCGCAGCTCCATCGGCACGTCCGCTTTGGCGAGAAACGCCTTCAGAATGGGATACAGAGACGCCGTCGCCAGAGCCGGCGCTTCGTCGGTTTTTGTATAAATGATTGATGCGTTTGACATATTTATCCTCTCAAACAGTTGAGGTTGAAATCTCGGTTGATATGAACAGTTGCCCATCGGCGCGCCATTTAAATATCGCGCGGGATATTTCATCATTTTGATGAGGATGTCAAATGGCGGGGAGAATCAACCTGTCCGATATTATCCGATACAAATTTAAACACGACATACAAAAAAAACATTTCCGGGTGACATAATTGTCACCCGGGCGCGTTATACCGGCATGAGCCGCATTTGCTGTTTGGGCACCAATCTGAAAGCCAATGGGAAGACTTTTTTTCCGTTGCCTTTTTATGCTGACCGGGAGAAGACTGTTTTGAACGTAAATCACCAGTTGAAGACACTTGGTTAACAGATGCCAAACTCTGCACACAGAATCACCCAGGTTATTCCTCAACCCGCCAACTCGGACAATGCATCAGCCTTAACGGTTGCGCCTCGGGCAACCTGGTCACTGGAAGGGCGAAAAATTGGCCGATACGAGCTGATTTATCACATCGCATCCGGCGGTATGGCCAGTGTCTATGCCGCCCGGCTGACCGGGATGGCAGGGTTCGAACGACTGGTGGCCATTAAGGTCATCCATCCCCACCTGGCGCTTGAACCGACTTTCATTCAAATGTTTCAGGATGAGGCGCGGCTGGCTGCGCGAATATCGCACCCTAACGTTGCCGAAATCTACGAGCTGGGAGAATCAGATGGCATTTATTATATGGCAGTGGAACTGGTGCGGGGGAAGGACCTCAGCCAGATTCTCAGTAAAAGCCGCGACAAACACATCGCGCTGCCGCTCCGCTTTTTGGTTGAGGTGGTCCGTCAGATTTGCGACGGGCTCAGCGAGGCGCATCGTCTCAAAGGCGCCAATGGGACGCCTTTGCATCTCATTCACAGAGATGTGTCCACCCGCAACATACTTGTGTCATACAGCGGTCATCCCAAACTGATTGATTTTGGTGCCGCCTTCGCCCATGACCGTCTCGCACACACTGCCACAGGCCACATCAAAGGAAAAATCGGCTACATGCCGCCCGAACAGATTCGGGGGGAGTCGCTGGATCACCGCGCCGATATTTATTCGCTGGGGGTGGTGCTCTATACCGCGGCCACCGCGTGTCACCCG
>JAFGWT010000279.1 GCA_016937015.1 Deltaproteobacteria bacterium
CGAATCATGGCTATATCACGCAGATATATGTCAACAAAAACTTGTGTAGAATCATGAGGCCTTCGCGGGCATGACGATATATCTTCGTTGTTATACCGCGCTCTGAGCGCGTTCCAGACCCGTGCCGGGTTACTCCCTGGACATCATTTTTTGCGCTTTGGCGCGCCAGTCAGGATCGAGAGAGAGTTCTTCCAAAAGGGTTTGGGCGCGGTCCCCATGGCCGAGTTTCTGGTGGCATTGCGCCGCTTCGTAGAGGGCATCTGCCCTTTTGCTGTAAGTGCTGAACTGGTTGAGCAACTGCTCGTAGTGAATGACGGCTTTGCCGCAGCGGCCGGTGCGTTTTTCACAGCGCGCAATATAGTGGGTGGCCATGGGGACATTCTCCCCTGAGCCGACGGGCGCGTCCACGTAGGCGCTAAAAAGGGCGATGGCCGTTTTACAGTCACCCCGATTGTATGCCGCCAGACCGGATTCGAATGTGGACGGCCCAATATCATCCCTCTCACTTTCCGCTGCGGTTGACGGGGCCGCGTCCATCTCCCCATTGGCCGCGCCTGATTTTCGGGAGGGGGCGGGCGCTTCCATGGCTGACAGGGATTCCTCTTGCGACGTATATGAGGCGGCGGATTTCTTTTTACTGACACTGGTTGGTGCTGTCTTCGATACGCCAATATCATCCATGTGACTCGCCGGACCGCGGCTGGTGGCGTTACTGAGGCTGCCTTTGGCGGATTTCTGCTGCAGCAGATTGTCCGGGTTTTTGTTGATGCGCGGGGTGGCGGACTTGCTTTCTGCGACTGAGTTTTCCGTTTCTGACCGGGCCGTTTTTAACTGGCCGAGTGGGGATTTTCGGTCGGCTTCGGCCGCTTGCTGCCGATAGAGGGGCTCGTAGTCAGGACCGGCTTTCTGGATGCGCTCGGGCGCAGCCGGTACTGTGTTATCCTCTGCTGCAGCCTCTGATTTTTGGACCTTTGTCTGCAGATTCGCCTTTGCTTCCGATTTGTCAGCAGAAGGCAGTGCGTCCGGCTCGGCAACCGGTTTTCCCCCAACAAAAGGTGCACCGTTCACGGGTTCCATCATGGTGTTGTGCGCATCATTTTTTATGGTGGTCACCGCAATCAATACCGCAGCTGCCGCGAGCCCGGTCCCTATTATTGCCGGACGCAGAATGAATGCCTGGATTTTTTCGAGCAGTGAGGGGGGCTTTAACACCGGCGCAGGGACCGACGTACCGGCGCGGCGGTCGTTCGTTTGTGCCGATGTAAAGGATTCGGCGGTTTTTCGCGCCAGCGCAAGGATGTCGCTGTCAAAATGGTCAGGGACCGTGGGGGGATCGTAGTGACGTGCCACATTGCGCACGCCCATCAGTTCGCCCCAGGCTTTCTGACATGACGCGCACTGGTCTTTGTGCTGCAGCAGACGGTTGGATGTGGGCGCATCCAGCTCGTCGTAGGCCAAATCGAGCAGCAGCTCGTTAAATTCGTTACAGGTGGAACTCATAACAGCTCCTTTGCATACTCTTCGTACTGGTGCAGCTCCAGTCGAAGGGCCTCCAGGGCGTAGCGCATGCGGCTTTTCACGGTGCCGATTTTGGCATCAACCACTTCAGCGATTTCGGCAAACGGCATGCCGTGATATTCTCTCAAAATAAACACCTCGCGCTGGTCAACCGGCAGTTTGTCGATAGCGGTTGCCAGCGCCTTTTGCAGTTCACCCGCTTTGGATCCACGCTCCGGTGTGGGACCATCATCAGAGACTTTTTCAATCAGCGCCGGACCATCATCACTGCTGGCTGCGTCCAGAGATGCATGATTTCGATGCTTTGCTTTTCTTACATGGTCCATGGCTGTGTTTCGTGCGATGGTGTAAATCCAGGTGGAGAATCTGGACTGATGGCGAAACGTGTCGGCCCGGTTGAGCAGTTTGGTAAACACATCCTGCGTCAAATCTGCGGCTATGTCCCGGTTGCCGCACTGTCTTACCAGAAAGACGAAAATAGGCGCCTTATACCTGTTAAACAGCGCTTCAAATGCCGCCGCGTCTCCGGTTTGAAACATCGCAATCAATTCCTCATCTGTCTTTCGAACCATCTACAGGGTGCCCTTCGCAGCATCCAGGGTACGGGTCCTGATTGTTAGGACGTGCGCCCTGGGATAAAGATCTGAAACCTGAAAACGCTTTCATTTGTTTTTAAACGACCGCGCAGGAATATCAACTTTTTTCATTTATGGAAAATCACCGTCAGAATGCACCGCGTCGGGTGGGGCGAGAGGGTGGCCACCAGAAATAATTAATGTTTTTCGTAATATAATATGATGATATACACAGAAAATGTAAAGTATGACGCGAGATTGGACAATATCATCGTGGACCCGCGAGGCATGAAAATGGTTCAACCAAGAGTATGGGCGATAGTGACAGTAATTCTGATTGCACTGCTTGCAGGTGCTGCAGGGGCGCAGAACAGCGGCGCAGCGGAAAACGCGGATAAGGCCGCGGCAGGCAGCGCCGATGGGAAGGTATCGTCCCCGGCGGCCGATAAATCCGCTGAAAAATCAAAGGGGGGAAAGAAAATTCAGAAGCAGGCGCAGGGGAAAGCCGATTCTCCACCCGTTTCGACAGTGCCGCCGCCCCCCGCTGAGAACGACGGTGCCCAGCAGGCTGACAAAGGCACCTACACCGTTCGGCTCCGCGACCTTGAGGACCGGGTCAACCGTCTGAAGGAACAGATATTTCGAACGAAAGCCAGATTGAGTCTGCTGGCCGAAACCGTGCTCGAAAAGAAAATTGCGGGCGCCCAGGCGAATATTGCCTTCCGCAACGAGATGGGGGGGTCATTTCGGCTTCACAAAGCCTCTATTCTTCTGGACGGTGGACCCATTTTTCAGGAGACCGATGAATCCGGCAGCCTGTCGAAGCGCCAGCACATCGACTTGTTCGATGGACCGGTGGCCCCGGGGGATCACACCCTGGAAGTGGTGCTGCAGTACAAGGGCCATGGATACGGTATTTTTTCGTATCTCAAGGGATACACTTTCAAAATAAAATCCAATTTCACTTTTACCGTTGAAGAGGGGAAGGCGGTCAAGCTCCAAATCATTGGGTTTGAAAAAGGGGACCCCACCACCCCCCTTGAAGAACGCCCGGCGGTTCGATATGCCGAGGAGTTTTCGGAGTTCGACGTGCTGGATGAAAACGCGGCAGCGGCTGAAGGGGATGAGTAGGGGAGCATGAGTGGACGCGCGCCCGGGAAGGTCTGGCAATGGCAGGCAGGCGTTGCGCTTGCGGTGCTGATGTGTGTGGTATCGCTGCCTGCGACCGCTGACAGTGTAGTCGACATGGAAGTGGCCGCCACAGGAATTCGCAAAAACGTTATTAAATTGCGAAAGCAGTACCTGAGTGGCAAGGGGCTTCGGGGGGGACATTACCCGGAACGGCGACTGGTGGATGGGGTCAATCACTACGATTTGGGGGATTATCAGCGGGCGTCCATTATATTGCTCGACATTATCGAGAATTTTCCAGACCATCCGGCCTTTCCTGAGGCGCTTTATTATTACGCGGATTCCCTTTTCCTGGCGCGGGATTTCTATGGCGCCCGCACAGAGTTTCAGCGGTTTCTCAATTTTGGTGACGCGTCGGGATTTACCGCGTTTCGCGCTGCCGCCATTGCCCGACTGGTGGAGGTTGCGGTTCATCTGGATGATTTTACCCAGGTGGGTGAGTACATCGAATTGCTGTCGGGAAATACCGATGCGCGCGCCCGGTATATCAAGGGGAAATATTACTATTTTCAGACCGAATATGAGCAGGCGCGCCGGGAATTTGCCGGCGTGGAAGGTGATGAGGCGCTCGCATTGAAATCGGCGTACTTTATTGGCGCCTCTTTTGTAAAGGAAGCGCTTCTGGACGATGCTGCCGCCGCCTTTGCGACCGCCGTTGGCCGGTTTTCGCAGGTGCGCCCCGCCAACAGGGCACTGCTGGATCTCCTGTATCTGGGACTTGGGCGGGTGCAGTACGAAAAGGACGACGTGGAAAATGCCATCGAGGCATACAGTCATATCGATAAATATTCGCCCTATTACGATGTGGCACTCTACGAATCCGCGGCTGTAAATATGCGGGCGGGAAATACCATCAGTGCGGAACGCATTCTCGAAGTGCTGACTCTGGCCATTCCCGATAGCCGCTATATTCCCAGGGCCAAATTGCTCAGGGGGCAGCTGCTGTCGAGCGCGGGACGATATGATGAAGCCGAAACGGTGTTTGAGCAGACCATTGACGAGTTTGAACCGGTGCAGAAAATGATGGAACAGGCGCTGGCGCAAAGTGGTGATTCGGGGGAATTTTTTGATTTGCTGATGGCAAGGAGTGTGGAGGCCCTCGATGTGCGCAGTATGATTCCACGGGAAGTGGTGACGTGGGCCAGCGAGGAACCAGAGGTTAAACGGGCATTCGTGCTCACCGACGATTTGGCAAAGGCGCAGGCATATACCGGAGAGTCTGAGCGATTGGCGGACTTAATTGGCGCGGTGGTGAACGGAACCAGCGCGGTGAACGCGATTCCCATGCTGCGGAACGCCACTCGGCAAAATCAGCAGTTTCGAAATCAGCTGGCCAAATTGACCATGCGTTTTCTGGATGAACTCGAAGATGATTTGGGCGCCACCCAGGGGGGGGATTTGGCGGCCCGCCGCGCTCGTTTGACCGGCGCCATGGAAAAATTGCCGATTGACGACAGCAGCTTCAAGACCCGTGAGCGCGCGGCGAAGCAGCAGTACACGGCGCTGCGACTGCAGTTGGCGCAGTACGAGACGATGCTTGACAAACTGCGGGCAGTGATCACCGGCCTTGAAAGATATATTGAGAAGCCCGAATACCGATCGCAGGTTTCAAAGGCCGCATTGACGGGATATCAGTCTCAGCTGACCCTGTATCGCGGGGCAGTGGAAAATATCCGCGACGGTGTGGCGGCGGTTAAGTTGGAGATAGAAAAAGCGAGTTATCAAATCGGTATCGGCGGCGAACAGGATACGCACGAATTTGCATTGGTTCGGGAATTGTTTTCACTGGCGGCTCAATATGAACCTTTGACCCGCTATGCGGGTCGAAATGCGGGCGAATATCAGTCTGCGTTGGGAGAACTGCTGGCCGCGAATCAGGATATTGCGCGACTGAATGCTGACATTGAGACCGTGGCCATTGAGGAAGTGGCCAAAATTCGCAGAGAATTGATTGCCGAGCAGGCGAAGTTAAAACAGTACCGCATGCAGCTCGATGCATTGAACACTGAAGCCAGAACAGTGGTGAATGGCGTGGCCAGGGAAAATTTCAGCGGTATCCGTCAGCGGTTTCAGGATTTGATGATCAGGGCGGACGTGGGTATCGTCGATATTGCGTGGATGAAAAAAGAGGAACACAAGGCCAGAGTAGTGAAGCTGAGCCAAAACCGGACCAATGAAATTCAGTGGCTGGACGAGGAGTTTGAAGAATCCGATGGATTCTCATCGACTGACGCCAGTGAATCGCAGAAGTCCAGTGCGTCGCAGCAGTAACAATATGCGGCAACAGTTAGCCGCGGCAGCAGTGGCAGCAGGGAAGAGACAACCGGTGATGCACAGACAAATTCAAACAGCGAGAGCGGCGATCGGTTTGGGTAAGCCAGCGAAATTGCGGGAATACGAGCTGCTTTGCTGCGCGCCCGCAAAGCCCGACCGAGGTGTAGCCATAGCTGCATTGACCGAGGGACTGAGGACGAAAGCGCAAGGCAGCCGAATTACAGCGATTGCAGCAAGGAGTCAAACCGGTCGACGCTCCAGACAGTCAGAAGCGATGCAATGGAAATCGATTGTGCCCCTGCTGATGGTTTGGCTGCTGGGGTGCCTGACGGTTCCTTTCGAAGTGGCGGCTCAGGATACTGCGGACATGTCTGTCACTGACGGCGATAATCAGCCGAATGCGGATGCCGGGGCTGCGCCGGCCGATACGGAAGCGGTTGACAAATCCAGTGCGACACCGGAAGCAGCGCCACCTGAGAATCCGGGTCCGGAGGTGATTGCCAATCATATTCAAACCAACGTGTTTAACATCCGGAAAGCGCCGACTGTGCGTCAAACCCGACTGCTCGAAGAACAGCGGTCTGAAGATTGGGCGATTTATGAGCAACGGGCAAAGGATTTTCGCGCGTCTGTTCAGTCCACCGTCAATCGTCTGTATAAAATCCGGCGCAAGAACATCGAACAGCAGTACGAAGGCCGGATAAAAAAAGAGGAACAGCAGGAAGAAAAGGCGTTAAAGGACGCCATTGCATATTTTGAGCGATTTCTGAAAAAGTATCCCGATTCACCTTCGTATACGCCGGATGCCATGTTTCGGCTTGCTGAGCTGTACTATGACGACTCGTATATCAAATACATCAACTATATGGATAAATACGGGGACGCCGCGGAACGGGGACAGGCCGGCAGGATGGAATTGCCGGAAAAGGAATTTAATCGCTCTATCAGTCTGTTTCAGGATTTGGTGCGACGGTATCCGGATTACGAGAACATTGATGGCGCGTATTATCTTCTGGGGTATTGCCTCAAGGAGATGGGGCTGGATGAGGAAGCCCGCCTGGCGTGGTTGAATCTGGTATGCCCCAATAAGTTTCAGTATGATGCCGAAGCGATAGCGACGGCGAAAGCCGCCAGACAGCCACTGCCCAATTCACCCTCTGCGTCGTTGATGGTGGCAGCAACCGATGAACGAAGCGGCAGTTTTACAGATCCATTCGCGGACTGTCAGCCGGTGGTGACCAACAGCCGATTCTTTTTTGAAAGCTGGTGGCTGATTGGGAACTATCACTTTGATTATGACCTTTCGAAATGGGGGGTTGAAACAGCGATTGCCGCCTACGAGAAACTGGCAACGGATGAGACCCACAGGTTTTATGACAAAGGGCTGTACAAACTGGCCTGGAGTTATTTTAAAGCCGACCGGTATCCCGAAGCGGTCGCCACGTTTTCCAAAGTGGTGGACTACTCCGACCGAAACAACGTACAGAATTCAAGCATGCGTCCGGAGGCGATTCAGTATCTGGCGGTCTGCTTTTTCACCGATGACTGGGATGGCGATGGGGGGCCCGATAGGCTCAGCGCGCTTGAGCGGATTCAGAATCCGGACCTGATGCCGCAGGATCGGCCATGGGTGCGGGAGGTGTACACCCGACTTGGGGATATTTACGCGGACAATGAAAAACACGACGATGCCATTCGGGTATGGGAGCTGGTACTCAGCCGATGGCCGCTCGACAGGGACGCCCCTTTTGTAAGGGACAAAATTGCCAACTCGTATCGAACGCAGCGAATGTTTGACCGGGAGCTGGCAGAACGAAGCAAACTCGACCAGTTCGGGCGCGGCACGCCCTGGTGGAATGCGAACATGGACCACCCCGATATTCAGGCGCGGGTTGAGGAAATGTCGAAGGAGGCGCTGAGCAATGCGGCACTGTTGCATCATCAGCAGGCCCAGGCGCTCAAGGCCCAGGCCAAAGCCGCCGGCGATCCAGAG
>JAFGWT010000280.1 GCA_016937015.1 Deltaproteobacteria bacterium
AGCTATGGAAGACGGCATGCGCTTCGCGATTCGCGAAGGTGGCCGTACCGTTGGTGCCGGTGTTGTAGCGAAAATCATTGAGTAATTAACAAAGCTCAGGGAGGCTGAACATGGCCACTGGAAATAGAGTAATAGTGACGCTGGGGTGCAGGGAATGCGCGGAGCGGAACTATACAACAACAAAGAATAAACGTAAGACACCTGGTAAGCTCAGCTTCAACAAATATTGTCCGCGGTGTCGGAAGCACACTGAGCATAGAGAAACGAAATAGTTGAAATAAATGCAGCACCGGTATATATGCCGGTGCTGTGGCTTTAGGCCAGTAGCTCGAATTGGTAGAGCGTCGGATTCCAAATCCGAATGTTGGGGGTTCGAATCCCTCCTGGCCTGCGATTAATTTTAATTAGAGGAACACGAATGGCCGACGAAAAACAAACAGCAACATCTTTTGGTTTGATGAAGTACGTCCATCTGACTTTTATTGCAGGTGCAGTGCTCGGCGGGTGGTTGTTTACCAATATCGTCGAAACGGTGTGGACGTCGTTCAATCTGGCCTGGGTTCAGGTGCCGGCACCCAACCTTGGCATTTCTATTGTGGCAGGTGCAGGGTCCGCGGTGCTGTTGGCATTGTATTTGTGGCGTCATCCTCAGATCAACAAGCTTGTGGTTGAAATTGTAACAGAATTGTCAAAAGTGACCTGGCCAACACGCAAAGAGCTTTCCTCCTCCACTGTCGTAGTTATAGTGGTGTCTATTATTGCAGCGCTGATTTTGGGTGCATTCGATGCATTCTGGTCGTGGGTAACAGGATTTATCTACTGACGTTTTTCTTCGTGTTTATGGCAACCTGATTGCCGGAAGGATAGGAACATGAAATATTATGCCATAATCACCTATTCTGGATATGAGCAGAAGGTTAAACAGGCGCTGGAAGAGCGTATTCGCAACGAGGGAGCGGATGCGTTGTTTGGTAATATATTGGTTCCAACCGAGACGGTTCAGGAAGTTGTCAGGGGAAAGAAAAGAATTAGCGAAAGAAAATTTTTCCCGGGATATATTTTTATCGAGATGGAGATGTCAGATGATACCTGGCATCTAGTGAAAGATACGCCCAAAGTCACCAATTTTGTAGGAAACCAGAACCCCACCCCCGTTTCAGAAGCTGAGATCAATAATATTCTGAAGCGAATGGAAACCGGTGCGGAAGCGCCCAAACCTATTGTTCATTTTGATGAAGGTGACAATGTCAAGGTTATAGACGGTGCGTTTGGTGGTTTCAACGGTACTGTGGAGGCGGTGAAGCCTGATAAACAAAAAGTGGTTGTGCTGGTCAGCATTTTTGGCCGAGCGACGCCCGTAGAGCTTGAATATACACAAGTCGAGAAGCTGAGCTCTTAAAAACAGAGTTTCTCGCGGAGATAGTACAATGAAAAAAATTATCGGACAGATTAAACTTCAGGTACCAGCTGGTAAAGCCAATCCGTCTCCTCCCATTGGGCCGGCTTTGGGACAGCATGGTGTAAATATTATGGAATTCTGCAAGGCATTTAATGCCCGGACGCAAGAGCAGGCCAAAGACAACATGTTGATTCCTGTTGTCATTACTGTATTTGCGGACAGAAGTTTTTCTTTCATCACTAAAACGCCACCTACCGCCCGTCTCCTTCTTAAAGAAGTGGGAATCGAAAAAGGGTCCGGCGTTCCCAACAAAAATAAAGTGGGCAAAGTGACCAGTGAGCAGATTCGTAAGATTGCAGAACTCAAATTGGAAGATTTGAACACCACAGATGTGGAAGCAGCCATGAAAAGTGTCGCTGGTACAGCGCGCTCCATGGGACTTGAAGTGGTTGGTTAGAACTCGTTTTTCCCAATGGTGGGAAAAATTTCACCACGCATTTCTTTTGAAAATGCATGGGAGGCATTCGCCGTTATGAGAAATTTGTCTAAAAGACTGAAAAATGCGTATTCGGGGTATGACAAACTCACGTTGCATACAATCGATGAGGCATTCAGGAAATTGAAGGAAAACGCGTCAGCGAAGTTTGATGAAAGTGTCGATGTAGCCGTTAAACTCGGTGTGAATCCGCGGCATGCAGATCAAATGGTACGTGGCGCCGTCGTTTTGCCCCACGGGTTGGGCAAAACGGTTCGTGTACTGGTATTTGCATCAGGTGAAAAAGAAAAGGAAGCCTTGGACGCGGGTGCCGATTTTGTGGGAGGTGAAGACATGGTCGAGAAAATCAAAGGCGGCTGGACCGATTTTGATGCATGTATCGCTATTCCTCCCATGATGGCTCAGGTGGGTAAAGTGGGTAAGATTCTTGGACCGCGCGGTCTGATGCCAAACCCTAAAACTGGTACTGTGACAATGGATATAGCCAGAACAGTGCAGGAGGCCAAAGCCGGGAAGGTTCAATATCGTGTTGAAAAGGCAGGCATTGTTCACGCTCCCATCGGAAAAGCATCTTTCGATGCCGAAAAGCTGATTGATAACTTCAACGCGATAATGAGTGAACTCCATCGTGCAAAGCCTTCGGCCGCCAAGGGTACTTATATGAAGAGTATCACTATTTCTTCCACTATGGGGCCAGGGATTAAAATCGATCCATCTTTGATTAAAGAGAAGAAAGACTAGGAGGGCAGCATGAACAAAGAACAAAAAACTGCTCAAATCGGCGAAATCAAAGAGAATTTTTCTCGTATGGCCAGTGCTGTCCTGACAGACTTTCGCGGCGTCGATGTCGAAAACATGACTGCGCTTCGCGATGAGTTTCGCAAAATCGGGGTTGAGTACAAAGTTATTAAAAACAAGCTTTTGGGAATCGCATCGAAAGAAGAAAATTTTTACGATGCCTTGCTTCCCTATTTAAAGGAACCCACTGCGGTGGCGTGGTCGTATGACGACCCGGCTGCCCCCGCAAAAGTAGTCGTGGATTTCAATAAAAAGAATGACAAACTCAAAATCAAGTGTGCCGTTGTTGATGGCGATGTCCTCGATGCTCAAGGGGTAATCGCCCTCTCCAAAATGCCTGGTAAAAACGAGCTTCTTGCAACCCTGCTTGCCACTTTCATGGAGCCGGCAACAGGTTTTGTACGTTTGCTGCAGGCTGCGCCCACTAATTTTGTTTATTTGCTGGATGCACGTCGTCGTCAGTTGGAAGAATAATAGACGAACGTTCGTCCAGGTAATTAATTTGACCACAGGGTTTTAAAAAACCATAAAAATGGGAGAAAAATAATGTCTGACATTACTCGTGAACAAGTTGTAGAATATCTGAGCAGTCTTTCTGTTATGGAAGTTGCCGCGTTGACAAAAGAACTCGAAGAAAAATGGGGCGTATCTGCTGCTCCCATAGCTGTTGCTGGCGCAGCTGTTGCCGCCGGTGACGGTGGTGCCGCTGCTGAAGAAGAGAAGACAGAGTTTGATGTAATTCTGAAAGAAGCAGGCGCTAAGAAAATCAATGTAATTAAAGTGATCCGCGAGTTGACCAGCCTTGGGTTGAAAGACGCCAAAGAGCTCGTGGACGGTGCTCCTAAAACTGTCAAGGAAGGCGTTTCCAAAGAAGAAGCAGAAGACGCCAAGAAGAAACTTGAAGAAGCAGGTGCTGCTGTTGAGTTGAAGTAGTACCCTGAAAGCGTACTCTTTTGACATTTGTTATTTGGCCATTTAGGCGAAACAATATAGTTGTGGAATACTCCACTGTGGCAAATCCCAATTTTGAAAAGAGGTTGGGAGTGTTGCGGTGGAGTATTTCATTTGACTCTTCTGGCAAAACAGGGAGCTAAGCCATGACATCCACAGTTCAGGCAAATCTTCGTCATCGAGAAACGTTTGGAAGAGTTGAAAAGGTCGTCGAAATTCCGCACCTTATCGAACTTCAGAAAAAGTCGTACGATAAGTTTCTTCAAGCTACGGTTCCGGCCGATGAGCGTGAGGATATTGGTATTCACGGTGTTTTCAACAGTGTTTTTCCGATTAAGGATTTTAAGGAAATCAGCGAGTTGGCGTATGTGGGATACGTTTTTGAAAAGCCCAAATACGACGTTGAGGAATGTCGCCAACGCGGTATGAGTTATGCCGCGCCAATCAAGGTCACCATTCAGCTCATCATTTACGACGCTGCAACAGAAGATGGCGAAGAGCCAATCGTTCGGGACATCAAGGAACAGGAAGTGTTCTTTGGTGAAATTCCGTTGATGACCGAGAATGGCACCTTCATCATCAATGGTACTGAGCGTGTGGTTGTGAGTCAGTTACACCGCTCTCCTGGCGTGTTTTTTGACCACGACAAAGGTAAAACGCATTCCTCAGGGAAATTGCTCTACTCGGCAAGGCTTATTCCCTATCGTGGTTCCTGGCTCGACTTTGAATTTGATCATAAAAACATCATTCACTGTCGCATCGATAGAAGACGAAAAATGCCAGCGACGGTATTGCTGCGGGCACTCGGATACTCCACCCAGGACTTGTTGAATTTTTTCTATGATACCGAAACAGTCTATCTGAACGACGACGGTACCATGACAAAAAGTATCGAGTATGATTTGATTGGCGGACAGCGGTCAACTCGCGACATCAAGATCGATGGGAAGATAGTCGTCAGAAAAAATCGAAAATTTACGCGTTCTGCAATTCGAAAAATGCAGGAAGCAACTCTGACTCAGCTGCCTATTGGCATTGACGACATCATAGGCAAAGTGGCAGCCGAAGATGTGGTGGACGAAGAGACAGGCGAAGTTCTTATCGAGTGCAACGAGGAAATCACAGAGGCTTCCTTGGAACGTCTACGTGATGCCGGCGTGAAAAACCTGAAGATTCTGTTCATCGACGGTCTCAACGTTGGATCATATTTGCGAGATACACTTCTCGCAGATAAAGTGAATACACAGGAAGAGTCAATCCTCGAAATATATCGCAGATTACGGCCCGGTGATCCACCTACACTGGAAACCGCCAATAATCTGTTCAATAACCTGTTTTTTAATCCTGAACGATACGATTTGAGCCAGGTTGGTCGTCTCAAACTCAACTACAAGTTCAGAATCGAAGAATCGCTTGAGCTGCGAACGTTGACGCCAAATGATATCATGCAAACAGTGAAGCATCTTATCGATTTGAAGAATGGGCGTGGTTCTGTTGACGACATCGACCATCTCGGCAATCGACGTGTTCGTGCGGTGGGCGAGCTGATGGAAAGTCAGTATCGCATCGGTCTCGTGCGTATGGAACGTGCCATCAAAGAGCGCATGAGCATGAGCCAGGAGCTTGAAACCCTGATGCCGCACGATTTGATTAATGCCAAGCCGGTCAGCGCGGTTGTTAAGGAATATTTTGGTTCCAGTCAATTATCTCAATTCATGGATCAGACCAATCCGTTGTCTGAAGTGACTCATAAACGCCGGCTTTCTGCCTTGGGACCAGGTGGTCTGACTCGTGAACGTGCCGGTTTTGAAGTGCGCGACGTTCATTCCACTCACTATGGTCGCATCTGCCCAATTGAGACACCTGAGGGGCCGAATATTGGTCTGATTGCGTCACTGTCAACGTTCGCCAATGTGAACGAATACGGTTTTGTGGAAACCCCGTATCGGCTTTTCAGGGATGGCGTATTGACAGAGGAAGTTCGTTTTTTCAGCGCGCTGGAGGAAGAAGAACATTACATCGTTCAAGCCAATGAAGAAGTTGATGAAGAAGGGCGAATTGTAAATCAAATTATTCCCTGTCGACATAATGGTGAGATTGAAACGGTTACCTCCGATCAGGTAACTCTAATGGAAGTGTCGCCCAACCAGTTGGTTTCAGTCGCGTCGTCTCTGATTCCATTCCTTGAACATGATGACGCGAACCGTGCGCTCATGGGGTCAAACATGCAGCGTCAGGCGGTACCGCTCCTCAAGGCTCGCTCACCCATTGTGGGCACAGGCATTGAAGCGAAAGTGGCTAAAGATTCGGGCGTTACCGTAATTGCCAAAAGCGAGGGTATCGTCGAGTCAGTGGACGCCAACCGCATTGTTATTCGTGCGGAGGGTACAGCCGGTGATTTCCCCGATATTTATAACCTGGTGAAGTTCCGCCGCAGCAACCAGAATACGTGTATCAATCAGAAGCCGATTGTGAAGGCCGGTGAGCGGGTCGAAAAAGGCCAGGTAATTGCAGATGGGCCTTCGTCGCAAAATGGTGAACTCGCGCTTGGGCAGAACGTTCTCGTGGCCTTCATGCCATGGGGCGGCTACAACTTCGAGGACTCCATTCTCATCTCTGAGCGTTTAGCCAAAGACGATGTATATACCTCCATACACATCGAGGAATTTGAGTGTGTGGCCCGTGATACAAAGCTGGGACCAGAAGAAATTACACGGGATATTCCCAATGTTGGCGAAGATGCGCTTGCCAATCTGGATGAAAGTGGAATCATTCGCATTGGCGCCAAAGTCAAACAGGGAGATATTCTAGTTGGTAAAATTACACCTAAGGGTGAGACACAGCTTAGCCCCGAAGAAAAACTGCTTCGCGCAATTTTCGGCGAGAAAGCCGGTGACGTGCGCGATTCGTCACTGCGTGTCTCCCCTGGCGTATCTGGAATCGTCATCGATGCACGCGTGTTTAGTCGCAAAGGCACAGATAAGGACGAACGCGCTCGTGAAATCGAAGAACACGAGAAGGCCAGGCTCGAGAAAAATATGGCCACTGAGATTCGCATCGTTCGTGAATCTGCGATTGGTCGGATTATCGATGTTTTAAGTGGCCAGGTGACCAAAGGGAAGCTCGTTGATAAAAAAGGCGAGATGCTCTTAGACAAAGGTGTCACCCTGACAAAAGAAATTCTCAAGGGCGTTTCAAGGAAATATCTCGGTCAGATTCCGGTTGATGACGGTCAGGAAAGGGTTAATCAAATCCTTGAATCACTGGAAAATCAACAAGCCATGATTGAGGAGAATTTCTACGAGAAAATCGACAGATTGTCACAGGGGGACGAGTTACCTCCCGGCGTTATTAAAATGGTTAAACTGTTCATTGCCATCAAACGCCGTATATCTGTGGGTGACAAAATGGCAGGCCGCCACGGTAACAAGGGTGTAATCAGTCGTATTTTGCCTGAAGAGGATATGCCATTTATGCAGGACGGTTGTCCGGTTGATGTGGTGTTGAATCCCCTCGGCGTGCCATCCCGAATGAATGTGGGTCAGATTCTCGAAACACATTTGGGTGGTGCCGGTCGGGCGCTGGGGCTTCGAATTAACGAAATGCTGGAAGAAAAGGGATTTACCCCCGATGGATTGCGGCAAAAGCTGATTAGTATGCTGCCTAGCAAGGCTGGCAAGGCGCATGTCGAAAAGTTGAACGACGAAGACGTCGTTGAATTTGCGAAATCGTATAAGGACGGTATTTTATATGGCACACCAGTGTTTGACGGCGCCAATGAGCAGGAAATTCGTGAAGCGTTGGTGCACGGTGAAATGCCTCCCAGCGGGCAGGTTGTCTTATATGATGGCCGAACAGGCGTGCCGTTTGAACAGGATGTGACCGTCGGTGTCATGTATATTCTGAAGTTGCATCACTTGGTCGATGACAAAATTCATGCGAGGTCCATTGGTCCATATTCTCTGGTGACACAACAGCCACTGGGTGGCAAGGCTCAGTTTGGTGGTCAGCGTCTCGGGGAAATGGAAGTATGGGCGATGGAAGCGTATGGCGCAGCTTATGCGCTCCAGGAATTCCTCACTGTAAAAAGCGACGACGTGATGGGCCGCACCAGAATGTACGAATCGATTGTTAAAGGTGACCAGGAGCTCGAAGCTGGATTACCGGAGTCTTTTAATGTCTTGATCAAGGAGCTTCAGAGTCTGTGTCTCAACGTTGAACTTGTTGAGGGGCGGTCCAGTGATGACGTATACATACCAGATGAGCCCGAAGTGGACGGACTGGGAGATTTATCATGAAAGATATCTTTAGCTTTTTTGACAAACCCAAAGATCCGCTGAGTTTTTCAGCAATTCGTATTTCTTTGGCGAGTCCGGAGCAAATATTGGAGTGGTCGAACGGTGAAGTAAAAAAACCGGAAACCATTAATTACAGAACGTTTAAGCCCGAAAGGGACGGGTTGTTCTGTGCAAAGGTATTTGGACCGGTAAAGGACTACGAATGCAATTGCGGCAAGTATAAGCGCATGAAGCATCGCGGAATCGTCTGCGAAAAATGCGGCGTCGAGGTTATTCAGTCAAAGGTGCGCCGTGAACGTCTGGGACATATAAACCTTGCGTCGCCGGTTGCCCATATTTGGTTTCTGAAAAGTTTGCCATCCCGGATGGGAGCGCTGCTTGATGTAACTTTAAAGGATTTGGAGCGCGTACTGTATTGCGAAAGTTATGTTGTACTCGATCCTATGGAAACGCCTCTTGAAAAAGGAGAAATCCTGTCAGAGGAAAAATATCAACAGTCTATAGAAGAGTTTGGCTGGGATACATTTGAAGTGGGCATGGGCGGTGAAGCCGTTTTGGAATTGCTTAAAGATATTGATGTGATTTCTTTGAGCGAAGAATTGCGCACTGAATTATTGACAACCACCAGTGAGGCCAAACGAAAAAAACTGACCAAACGTCTAAAGGTCGCTGAGTCACTCAAAGGTTCTGGTAACAAACCCGAATGGATGATGCTGACCCGTATTCCGGTTCTGCCTCCTGATTTGCGCCCCTTGGTGCCGTTGGATGGTGGTCGCTTTGCAACGAGCGACCTCAATGATCTGTATCGGCGTGTGATCAACAGAAATAATCGTCTCAAACGGCTGCTTGAGCTTAACGCGCCGGACATTATTATCCGCAACGAACGTCGAATGTTGCAGGAATCTGTTGATGCACTGTTCAATAACGGCCGACGGGGAAAGACGATTACGGGTCCAAATAAGCGACCGCTGAAATCGCTTTCAGATATGCTGAAAGGCAAACAAGGCCGATTCAGACAGAATCTGCTTGGTAAACGCGTGGATTATTCAGGTCGTTCCGTGATTGTGGTGGGACCGTCATTGAAACTCCACCAGTGCGGTTTGCCCAAGCAAATGGCATTGGAGCTTTTTAAACCGTTCATTTACAGCAAATTGGAAGAGCGCGGATTCGTTACCACCATCAAAAGTGCGAAGAAGATGGTTGAAAAGGCAAGGCCTGAAGTTTGGGATATCCTCGATGAAGTGATAAGTGAACACCCGGTCATGCTCAACCGCGCGCCCACATTGCACAGACTCGGCATTCAGGCTTTTGAGCCTGTGTTGATTGAAGGCAAGGCGATTCAGTTGCACCCGTTGGTATGTACCGCTTTCAACGCGGATTTTGACGGGGACCAGATGGCGGTTCATGTGCCCCTTTCCATTGAAGCACAGATGGAAGCGCGGATTTTGATGATGTCGACCAATAACATTCTCAGTCCCGCACATGGCAAGCCTATCATCAATCCTACACAGGACGTCGTGCTTGGGTTGTATTACATGACCAGTACGCGGCCTTTTGCCCGAGGGGAATACAGGCCAAATGCAGAGGGCAAGGAAAAATTCATCGGTGTTTATTCATCCGTCAACGAAATCCGAATGGCGTATGACACCGGTGCAATTGATCTGCATGCACAGATTATGGTGCGCCAGAATGGTAAAATAGTGCCCACCTCTGTTGGCCGTGCGATTGTTGGCGATATTTTGCCGCCTGGGCTTTCTTTTGAACATGTCAATAAGGTGCTCGACAAGAAAGCTTTGTCGCGAATAATCGATGCGGCATATCGTAACTGCACAAACAAAGATACTGTGCTGCTCGCCGATCATCTTCGAACAATGGGATTTGAGTTTGCCACAAGCGCCGGAATTTCAATCTGTATGAGTGATATGGAAATTCCCGAAGCCAAAAAACATCTTTTGGCGGATGCCGAGGCGGAAGTCGCTCGCGTGGTTAGTCAGTATCAGGAAGGACTCATTACCGATGGCGAACGCTACAATAAGATTGTAGACGTGTGGGCCGCAGCTTCCGACCAAATCGCGGATGAAATGGTTAAAAATATACAATTGCAGGATGTGGTGGATCGTACCACTGGCATCACAAAAACTGTTTCAAGTTTTAACCCCATCTTCATTATGGCGGATTCAGGCGCACGAGGCTCAAATGCTCAGCTGCGGCAGCTGGCAGGTATGCGCGGTCTTATGGCCAAACCTTCCGGTGAAATTATCGAGACACCAATTACTGCCAACTTCCGTGAGGGATTGACCGTATTACAATACTTTACTTCAACACATGGTGCGCGAAAGGGTCTGGCGGATACAGCGCTCAAAACGGCCAATTCCGGCTATCTGACTCGCCGTTTGGTCGATGTGGCACAGGATGCCACCATCACCGAGTTTGACTGCGGTACGCTTGACGGAATTGAAGTGACTCCTCTGGAGGAAGGTGGCGAGGTAATTGAAAGACTCGGAGAGCGTGTACTTGGCCGAGTTGCGTTGGATGATGTATACGACCCCTATACCGGTGAGCTGCTGGTTGAATCCAATGAGCTTATCGACGAAGATAAGGTAGAGGCGATTGAGAAAGCGGGCGTGGGCCATGTAACTATTCGTTCGGTGCTTACCTGCCAGACTCAAAAAGGGATATGCGTCAAATGCTACGGTCGCGATCTCGCTCGGGGGAACCAGGTAAATATCGGTGAAGCAGTAGGGATTATCGCTGCGCAGTCAATCGGTGAACCGGGGACCCAGCTCACCATGAGAACGTTCCATATTGGCGGGGCTGCTAAGCGCGGCAAGATTGAACAGTCAAAACTCGAAGCAACACAGAGCGGTACCGTTTCGTATCGCAACATTGAAGTTGCTGCCAAATCCAATGCGGATCAGGTTGTCATGTCGCGAAACGGTGAAATCGTTATTGGCGATGAATCCGGTCGAGAGTACCCATACCCGGTTGTATACGGGGCAACACTCATCGTTAAACAAGGGGACGTTGTCGAAAAAGGACAATTGATAGCGGAATGGGACCCCTATTCGATTCCAATTGTTGCGGAAGTGGAAGGCATGGTGAAGTATGGCGACGTTATTGAGGGCGTATCCATGTCCGAGATGCTTGACGATGTAACGGGGCTTTCCCGCAAGGTCATCGTGGAGTCGAAGGATCCTGAATTGCGACCTCGTATTTCAATTAAGAATGATGCTGGTGAAACAAAAATGACCGGCAATTCTGCAGCGCGTTATCTGCTTCCTGTTTCGGCAAATATTACAGTTAATGAAGGTGACTTTGTGGAAGCTGGAGAGGTTATCGCCAAGATTCCCCGCGAAACCACAAAAACCAAGGATATTACCGGTGGTTTGCCTCGTGTTGCGGAGTTGTTTGAAGCTCGAAAGCCCAAAGAGCATGCGGTGATTTCAGAAATTGACGGCGTAATTTCTTTTGGCAAAGACACAAAAGGGAAACGCAAGGTAGTGATTACTCCGGAAATTGGAGAGCGTAAGGAATACCTGATACCTAAAGGAAAGCACATTTCCTGTAAGGAAGGTGACTATATCCGCGCCGGTGAGCCACTGATGGATGGTCCCGCAAATCCACATGACATTTTGAAGGTTATGGGCGAAAAAGCGCTGGCTAAATACCTCGTGGATGAAGTGCAGGAAGTGTATCGATTGCAGGGGGTGGCGATTAACGACAAGCATATCGAGACCATCGTGCGACAAATGTTAAAGCGAGTGACCATTAAAGAACCTGGCGATACGCGTTTCCTTGTTGACGACAAGGTGCCGAAATCCACTTTCCGTGCGGAGAATGAACGCGTTCTTGCGGAAGGCGGCCAACCGGCAACCGCGGAAGGACTCCTTTTAGGGATCACCAAGGCTGCGCTGTCCACCGACAGTTTTATCTCGGCTTCTTCGTTCCAGGAAACCACCAAAGTGCTTACGGAAGCTGGTATTTCCGGAAGAGTGGATGAACTGGTTGGGCCAAAGGAGAACGTTATCATGGGACGTTTGATTCCAGCGGGCACGGGCGTTCAGATGTATAAAGAGCTAACGATCTCAGAAAAGTCGGAAGAAGAGTTGTCAAACAGCAATGATTTGCCGCCAACAGATTTTAATGGCATCACAGGTGTCACTTCTGCTTGACAAAAGATTTCAGGTACATTATAGACGACCGCCTCTGGTCCTTTTTTCACCAGAGGGTTCGTGGATAGAAAGAGATATTATGCCAACAATAAATCAATTAGTCCGAAAGAGACGCAAAAAACAATTCGATAAAAAGGATGCACCCGCTTTGAGAGGCTGCCCTCAGAAGCGAGGTGTTTGCGTAAGAGTTTATACTTCCACGCCCAAAAAACCTAACTCGGCGTTGCGTAAAGTGGCCAGGGTTCGGTTGACCAATGGTATGGAAGTTACCAGTTATATCCCAGGTGAAGGTCATAATCTTCAGGAGCACTCGGTTGTACTTATTCGCGGTGGCCGCGTTAAGGACTTGCCTGGTGTACGCTATCACGTGATTCGTGGAAATATGGATGCCTCCGGCGTTGATGATAGACGCAAGGGGCGTAGTAAATACGGTGCCAAACGGCCCAAAGGGTAGGGGTTAAAGATGCCAAGACGCAGGGAAGTACCAAAAAGAAAAGTTCATCCGGATCCCAAATTCCGAAGCCGGATTGTGTCCAAGTTCATCACTAAAATGATGTACGATGGAAAGAAAAGCACTGCTGAAAGAGCTCTTTATGGCGCATTTGATATTGTTGAGCAGCGCTATAAGCAGGACCCGCTTGAAGTCTTTAAAAAGGCTATCGAGAACGTCAAGCCCAAAATTGAGGTTAAGTCTAGACGTGTAGGCGGTGCCACGTATCAGGTGCCTATTGAGATTCGTTCCAGTAGACGTCTGGCGCTCGCAATGCGGTGGTTGATTAACTATTCCCGTGCGCGCGGTGAACATACGATGCGTGAGCGGTTGGCAGCCGAATTGGTTGACGCCTCTCAAAATCGCGGTTCTTCCATTAAAAAGCGGGAAGACACACATAAGATGGCCGAAGCAAACAAAGCTTTCGCGCATTATCGCTGGTAAATAAATAACGTCATCTGCAGGATGACTTTTCCCGAGCTTTCTTCGGCGGGTGCAACTCCGCACCGAACGATGCCGTTTAGAGAACTCTTGCCGCAGACTTATTTTTGTTGTCAGCGGATTGGGAGAAATTAGAGTGGCGAAGAAGCCTTCCATTGACCATACCCGAAATATCGGGATTATGGCACATATCGATGCCGGTAAGACAACGCTCACTGAGCGAATATTGTTTTATACTGGCATCTCCCACAAAATCGGCGAAGTTCACGAAGGGACGGCGCAGATGGACTGGATGCCGCAGGAACAGGAGCGGGGCATTACAATAACAAGTGCCGCAACTGCCTGCAATTGGAAGGACTGTCGCATCAACATTATCGATACACCCGGGCATGTTGACTTTACAATGGAAGTTGAACGCTCTCTTCGTGTGCTGGATGGTGCTATTGGTGTTTTCGATGGTGTGGCCGGAGTTGAGCCTCAGTCTGAGACTGTGTGGCGACAGGCAAATAAATATCATGTTCCAAGACTCGCCTTTGTTAATAAACTCGATAGAACCGGGGCCGACTTTGAACGATGTGTAAAAATGATTCGTGATCGACTCGGGGCTCGCCCTGTACGAATGCAGTTGCCGTTCGGTTCGGAATCCGGATTTAAAGGGGTCGTCGACCTATTGTCACAAAAGCTTGTTGTATGGAACGACGACTCACTTGGTGTTGAATTTGATATTCAGGAAATCCCGGAAGAACTGCTTGATGAAGTAGCAATCGCACGGGAAGAATTGATTGAGGCGGCTGCGGATTTTGATGAGAATCTGATGGTGGCCTACCTTGAAGGGGACGAAATCGCTGTGGACAAAATACAGGCGGCGATTCGAAAGGGCGTGATCGCATGCAATCTCGTTCCGGTTTTTTGTGGTTCTGCTTTTAAAAACAAAGGTGTTCAGCCAATATTGGACGCGGTTGTTGATTATTTGCCATCACCGGTTGACTTGCCGCCAGTAAAAGGGGTGCATCCGCACACTGGTAAAGAGGTCGAACGGATTCCTTCTGAGAATGAGCCGTTTACGGCGTTGGCCTTCAAGATACAAAATGATTCTTTTGCTGGACAGTTGACCTATATTCGCGTTTACTCCGGTGCACTTGAAGTAGGGAAGCGGGCGCAGAACGCTGGCAAGAAGAAAAAAGAGCGTTTCAACAAGCTGCTCAAAATGCATGCGAATAAGCGGGAAGAACTGTCGCGAATCAGCGCTGGCGACATTGCCGCTGTAGTTGGACTCAAATTTACTGCAACAGGTGATACACTTTGCGACGAGGGTAACGAAATACTGCTCGAAAGCATTGACGCACCAGAGCCTGTTATTTCAATAGCAATAGAACCGAAAACCACAGCAGATCAGGATAAGTTGTCAAATGCTCTTGAACGTCTTGCGTTTGAGGATCCGACTTTCGTTGTTAAAACTGATGAAGAAACAGGACAGACGTTGATTCGTGGCATGGGCGAACTCCATCTCGAAATTGTGGTAGATCGACTTCGCCGGGAATTCAACGTTGAAGCGAATGTCGGTGAGCCGCGTGTGGCGTTCCGCGAGACTGTTACAGCGGAAGCGTCTGCAATTGGGAATTTCGAAAAAACCATTGGTGCGGTCACTCACAAGGCAACTGTTCCACTGAATGTGCGTCCAGGTAAACGTGGGGAAGGCATCGTTTTTATCAATGAAGCGACTTCATCTGGCATTCCCGCTGAATGTATTGAATCTATTGAAGAAAGTGTCCGTGGTGCTTTGGAATCGGGGGTGCTCGCGGGGTACCCTGTTGTCGATATTCAGGTGCGTATTTTAAAAGAGTTGCAACATCTTGTTGACAGCACGGAATTAGCGTATAAAATCGCCGCCTCGATTGCCTTGCGTGACGCTTTGCGAAAAGCGGCATCGGTTATACTTGAACCCATCATGGATGTTCAGGTTGTTGTGCCCGATGAGTTTCTTGGCGAAGTGGTCGGGGATCTGAATCGGAGACAGGGAAAAATTAACGGTATTGAAAGCAGCGGTATCGCACAAAATGTTGAAGTAAACGTACCGCTTAGACAAATGTTTGGATATACAACGGATTTAAGAACTTTAACTCAGGGACGAGCGACGCATACAATGCAATTTTCGCATTTCAGTGCTGTCCCCAGGGAAATTGCAACTGCGATTTTAGGATGAGCGTCAGCTTGAACGATGTCGCTGACTAAGGGAGCTTTGTCATGGCAAAAGAAAAATTTGTAAGAAACAAACCACACGTCAATATTGGAACAATTGGTCATATTGACCACGGTA
>JAFGWT010000281.1 GCA_016937015.1 Deltaproteobacteria bacterium
ATAGGCGGTAATGAACCAACGCACATCGCGGCCGTAGTCCCAGCCGGAGCGATGCGCATCCAGTACATCCCATGGGGTGGTCTGTTTGACAGAGCTGTCTGTGCTATCCCAGTATGACCGCGCCGGCGCAGGCAGGTTATCAAAGGTCATCAAACTGAATCGCGCAAGCGTTCGATGCTGTTCCAGTATGCCATCGGTATGCCGGTCCTGGGCGAGTGGATTCAGATTCAGGCAGACTTTTTGGGTTAGCCCGGGTATTGAATATGTATACAGGTTTTTCTGCCCATTTACCTCATACGCGCACCAGTAGCGGCGCCCGGTGTCCGTAACAATATCTTCGCCCTTGAGTGCATCATCCGGCATGGTGCCGATGCACTGATTGTAGGTGGTGTTCCAGTCACCACGACCACCAGCGGATGTTTGTCGGGGATCGCGACAGTTAATCAGGCGAAAATGGGGTTCCCGGCTGAACTCCCAGTATTCCGCCGTCAGTTTCTTCATATAGCTGGTAAAATCGCCTTCGACGGATGTTATGGTGTTGTCCAGCCCATCGATGGTGTCACTGCTCATCAGGGTTGGCCGGATTCCCGCTTCTTCGTAAAAACAGTGGTCGTATTTGTCGGGCACTGTTCCCAGCAGGGCCTGAAGCACCAGTTGCCAGGTGGTCCCCAAATCCCCCGAATAATCCTGTTTGTTCATGTTTTCGCACAGGGATTCCGCCTGATTGGTCCGCACATCGGATTCCTCTGACATGGAGGCGGTCTTGGTCCAGTTCATCCCGCGTCCGGTATCCAGCAAAATGGTTACATTGGGATTGATGTGCTGTCCGGCCAATTGCGCATTGGCTGTGGAGGAAAGGAGCAATCCGGTTAAAAGAGCTGCTGCAGACGCTATATGGTGGTGTTTTTTCATTTCCATTCCTCGCAAATCATTAGTTGCCGTAGGCGGCAATGGGACCGATGGTAACCCGGCCTTTTCCCTGAGCGCGCGCGGTCTCAACAAATCTTGTATTCCAGTAGGCATAGGATGTTCCAAACTGCACCGTTGAATTAACGCCAAAAATGTACCACGCGTAGTTCTGGTCATCGAAACACGAATACCCTGGGGGGCAGGGACCCAGCATTGGCGCATCGAAGGTGAGCAGGGTACGATAGTTTGGACCGGCGCCACTTATTTTACTCAGGTCCGGAACAAACCCGGGGGGGCAGTCGGTGCCCTCCCGAAAATCACAGCTGTCCGGGGTGCCCGCGCTGTAAAAGTCGTTGGACAACGGGAATGCATAAGAGACGCGCCACATATCGGTGGCATCGCCGATAATCTGCTGAGGCGTCTCAGTATCATCGGCCGAGCCGTCAGAGTCGGCGTCCGTCATATCCGGGGTCTCCGGACTGATAAACCGCTCCCGGTAGTAATCAGGCGAACCACGCAAATCCGATATGGCCACTGCCATGGCACTTTCAACCAGTGCGACGGCCTGAGTCGAATCCACATAGGCGCCGGTGGAACTGGCTTCCTGGCGGGAATGACGCACTGCCATCAGTCCAAGGCCGCTTACCAGAATGATCAGCAGGAGCACGATTATCAGAACGAATCCACGTTCAGGGGCAGGGTATCCGGATTTGGGAACAGATTTTTCCATGCTTCCCCCTTTAATACGACAGATTGGTGGACGCCTGGAACAGCGCCATCTGACTTTGAATATTGGGCAGTTTCACTTCGACCGTGAAACGGCGCACTCTGTACCGACCCACATCATTGGACGGTGGCGCTGCCAGCTCGTCACTGTAGACGGCGCCCACCGTATCGGTGTCTGCGGCGCCCTTCGCCATTTCCTGATCCGTTTTTTCGGTGCGCACGGCCAGGGAAATGATGGCGGACCGCACATGCTCTGGAAATACAGCGTTTGAATCAATGTTGGAGAACTCGGGCATGGGCAGATGCACACTCGCCGTGCCCACCGCATTGCTGTCATTGACAATGACATTGTGCGATGCGGGCAAGCTCGCGCCCCCACCGGAAAAAGTTGGATAGTAGGCCTGATCCGCCACGGGCTGAGGCGATTCGGTGCCGGTGCTTCCGGGGGCGATTGCTCGGAACCACACCTGAAAATCGACTACATTTTCGGCGATAACCACCGCAGTGGTTGCTGCAAAATCGGTAATTGCGCTCGCGGGATCGGCTTTGATGGCGGCGGACGTCTGGGTGTCGTAGTCGATAAAATACCGCATCAGCACTTTACGATTCGTGTCGATGGTTTCCACCCGATACATGACCGCCTGGTTTGCGCCCACTTTGACATTTCTTTCGCCGAAGGCATCGCGGATGATTTCACCGTTTACAATATGGATTATGCAGACGTCACACACCCCCGCATCACACTCTGTTTCTTCAGGTGACTGTGCAGCAGACACTTTTACTTCGTGTGTCTGCCCCGTCGCATTGACCAGGTGTGCGAACGCATATCGCCCATCAAATTCCTGGGTGCATTGGCCTTGAGGCATTGGTGTATAAATGGTAATGGTGTTTGCATCCGCATCCACCTCTCCTTCGTACATTTCGTCGCCAACAAAATTCCCGACCAGGATTATCGTATCCGGACCGGTTGTGTCCGGATTCAGATGAACGATGGGGTTTCGAAGAAATGCGCGATGGGTGCCGCCCCCTGACCCTTCGCTCGACACCAGAGAATTGGGATTGCCGGAATAGGTATCGTCTGTATCGGACGGATCCTTGTGTCTGGGGTTTGCGGCGTAGAACATGCTGGTGCGCATAAAATCAAACCGGAGCATATCAATGCCGGAACGCGCCATTTGAGAGGCTTCAACCACCATTTTTTCGTTTTCGGCGGTTTGGGTCATCGCTCGGGTGATCATGGTGAGGGCAATCGCGGCGATGGACCCCAGCAGAAGCGAAATCATCATCTCTATCAGGGTGAATCCTCGTTGCTTTTGTTCCGGCGTTCTCCTGCTCATCAGTTTGCCTCAATTTTATTGGAAAAATCTCGAGTGAGTATCTGCTCGAGAATCAGGGAATTGTAGTTGTCGGGCACCGCACCATCCGCTGCGTCGGGATCCACCAGTCTGCCACTGCAGTCTTTCCAATCACTGCCACCGCCTGTGGCGTATCCCCGTTCCCTGGGCCAGGTGACCAGAACCGACCCATGAAAGATATTACCAGGCAATGCCTTCGTGGACCCTGGGCCATTATACACCATTAAGCGATAATGGATACAATACGGCGCTGTATCCACGCCGGTATCGGTATATTTGGCGTCAGACTGGTTTGACATATACTCGTCGAACCGGAGGCTGGTTCCCGATCCGGTAATGGGGAGCCAACTGGACACCGGTGTGTCAAGCCCGACGGTTTCCTTCACTTTGGCCAGATAGGGGGGGGCAACCGCCAGCGCTGACGTTTCTGAAGATGCATATGCGGCCACTTCGTTTTCAACCCAGGTCATCGCAAATTGTGCCAGGTTGGCTGCGGCGGTTCGCTCCCGTCCATATGTCGAAGCGTTCATGGCCACTTTGTTGAGTGCGACCAGCCCCATTGCGGTAATGGCAAAGATGGCTGTCGCGACCATCACTTCGAGCAATGTAAAGCCCTGACTGTTTTTTAGTTTATGAAGTTGCTCTTTCATAACTGATTCCCACTGGACAGACATATTAATCGTTCGCACTTGATACCTGCTTTATATACGGATGTCCGCCTGCCGGCACCATCACCCGTCGCGTCACATCCTGTGCGGCTGCGGGGGTCGCAGACCCGGCGGGACATGACGAAATGCCCCGGTTGAATCGAACATCCGCGCCACTGAATTTATTGGAAAGCGTACTGCTCACGGCGGCATTGGCGCCAAGCCAGGGCGAGCAGGCCTTTTCCCATGGGTTTGGGGCAGCCCCGGCGGTTCCGGTGCATTCTGCCATGGTGTCGGCCCCCTGTCGGATCCATAGTTGTCCGGTCCCGTTGTAACACAGACCAACACCGGAACCGGTAAGGTCTGCCGAAACGGTACAGCTGTCGCTTGCTATGGCAGCGACCCTCAGGTTGCACATATTGCTGACGGGTAAGGTTGCCGTGTTTACCGTGTTGGCCCGATTGCTTTCTCCCATATCAAAACATCGTTTTGCAATCGAACTGTCACACGAAGTGCCACTCAACACATTGATCCACAGATTGTTCTGCCGAAGCTCAACCACCACCGCCTTGCGCGTTTTCATTGACAGCGTCCGCGCATCGGCAATCGATCGCTGAACCAGATCCACTGTCTCGCTCAACGCCGTTCTTTCATTTACCTCTGTAATTTTGGGGACGGTGATGGCGGCAACTATGGCAATCAGCGCCACTACAATCATGAGTTCGATGAGTGTGTATCCTCTGTTTTTATGTAATTTCATGCTGTTATGT
The DNA here is from genome assembly GCA_016937015.1 of Deltaproteobacteria bacterium. GTDB lineage: Bacteria > Myxococcota_A > Polyangia > JAAYKL01 > JAAYKL01 > JAFGXQ01. Next base: position 4,408 of record JAFGWT010000281.1, read on the forward strand.
TGCTCCTGCAGACGCCATTTTCAAAAATGCAATAAATATACCGTCAGACCACCATCCAATGTGCAGACTGCCCCATGGGACTATTTCCTTGCGCGCATCAGCCGGTTTTGCTTTTCATTGAGTAAATTCGTGAATATAAGTCTGGAAACGGACCGTTCGAAGTTTATGCAGTTTTTGCATACATGCGCAAATTTTTCATAGCAGGAGAGAATATGTCAATATCCGTTAAATTGATTATCATGGCGCTGGCGCTCATATGTGTTGGTTGTGGCAAGCCCAGCGAATCAGATCAGTCAAAGCCGGCTGATGTTCCCAGACAGACAACTGGGAATGGGACGTCGACGGAGGCGCCCATACAACCCGTATTTGATTACTCGAAAGTATTGCTAAAAGGGCCGGGCACCGTGTTGCAGAAGTCCTATGGCGAATGGGGGATGGCATCTGAGCCGCGCTATTTCGGTCCGGACAATCTGTACGACCTTATTAACGGTGGGTCCGAGATTTTTATCGATTACGGTTTTTTGCAGATTGTGACCACAGATTACAGGAGCAGCGCGCATCCCGATAAAACCATTACCGCTGAAGTGTACGATATGAGTACCCCCCTTGGGGCGTTTGGACGCGTCTCAAAATATCTGGAGAACCTGGCGTCCCCCAAAGATGCCGGGAAGGGCCTGCCTGCGGCCATGGCGCCATATGGCATTTTAGGGGATGGCGATTTGATATTCTGGCGCGGAAAATACCTTGTTCATCTGATGCTGATGGATGAAGACCCCGCAGCCACGCCAGACAGTATTGCAGCGTTTTCAAATAAGGTCATCCCTGTCATAGGTCAGGAAATCTTTAACGGGATTGAGGCGGCTGACGCGCCCGCACTGATATCGGTATTTCCTCTGGACCATCTGGTGGAGCGGAGTCAGGCATATTATTATGATTTTGAAATTGTTGATTTGAAAATAAAGGCATACACCGCCCGCTACCAGAAGAGTGATATCTCATGGATGCTGTTTTGTGCGCAAACGGCGGACCTGAGCGCGGACCAGTCGAAACAGCTGCAAGCGGCTATCAATGGTGCAGATGATGGCTGGCGTGTACTCCGCATTGGAGACTATTTCGCGGGGGTTCAGCTGGATAGCAACGCCAAACCGGATGCCGAGCTGTTGAAAAAACAACTCGATGCACTGCAGGCCGCGTTGAAAAGCCTGAAGTGACAATATTCAGGATATACCCCGAACACACTTCAACCGAATGCCTCTTCAGTTTGTGACGACTGGAGATATGGTGGTTTTACGACAGAGTGGAAGGTCCAGGTGAAGAACAAAATGCGCTCAACACTTTTTTATCTTCCTGTTGCGATATTTTCCGGTCTAATGTTTGTGCAAACCAAAAATGCAGAAGCACTGGATTCGTCCGGCTACATTGATGCGGTTTATGATCGGGCGATTGGCCCCCTTCCCGAGGGATATACGGTGGACAGCGCCATTGATATGGAAGGGCGACTCAAACTGAAAACGAAAAGCAGGAATGATATTCGCGGTGTGTTTGCGCTGGATGCTTCAGTGTACGATCGGGAGGTGATTCCATCCCGCCTTTATTTCGATTATAAACCGAGTAAAACATGGCGGTTGCGCATTGGTTACGCCAAAAAAATCATTGGACTCGCCTATGAGCAGGACAAGATGGCGCGACTGACAATTCACCGGGCCGCGGTCTATGACAAGATGAATCGCAGTGGTCTGGTGGGGCGCCAGCTGGCCCTTGGTCTCAGATGGCGTCCCGGCGGAAAAAAACGCAATACGCTCTCGTTGGCGGTTTCCCATGACGGCAGTCGCAATACCAACCTGACCTGGTCTGCGATTCATCGATTCAGCATGAACAAGGGATTTCATGCGGGGCTGTGGGGCATTCTGGAGTTGCGAAAGTTTAAAACCGTTGGCCAGTTGAAGGTATTCGCCAACGCGGCGGCGTTTTGGTACCAGCGTAAATCCGCGCGATTTGCCCTTGAAGTGATTCATGGTATCGATCCCGATGCGACCCATTACGAGATGCTGTTCGAAAACAGTCGTCGCGTTCAGTTTCTGGGGCCCCGGCTTGAGGCGGCATACCGGTATCGGATTAAACGAAATGTATCATTGCAGCCTCTGTTTCATTCTTCGATGTTATTTGATGACCTGCATCATCCAAGAAGCAACACACTTCAGTTTCTTGTCGGACTGAATCTTCAGATTCAAAAAATTATGCTGAGCATTAACGCTGAGACCATCGGGCATAGCGCCCCCAAAGATATTGGCGCAAGACGCTACGAGCGAAAGAGTATCCATGCTGAAGCTGTCTACTATTTTTAACGCGGGACAGCGCCCCTGGTTTGCTGGGTTGTTTCTTTTAATGGCGATATGGGGATGCATGGAATCGCCACATCATGACAGTTTTGGTCTGCCGCTGACGTTTTCGATTTATGTGGATGCTGACGATTTGTCGGCCATGCGAACCAGCTTGCATGCGAAGCCGAAGGTGCCTGCGCAAATATGGATAAATGACGAAAATTTTGACGCCAAAATACTGCACTCCGGTGCAACCAGCATTAAAAATTTCCGCAGAAGCTACGAACTCTATCTGGCAAAACCGTTTGACGGCATGAGCGTGTTTCGTCTCAATGCCATGGGCGGTGATTATTCCACCATGCGGGCCACGATGGCCTATCACGCCTATGAGCTGGTCGGATTTAAAATGCCCAGATACGAGCCTTTGGCCCTGTGGGTGAACGACGAATACTATGGGGTGTATCAGCTTCAGCAGCTTTTTACAGAGCCGGACTACTGGCGAGACGCTGCGCTAAAAGGAGATATGCCTGAATTCATGTATCAGGCGTTTAAAGCGCTTTTGGGAAGCGGCGAGGATATTTATGCCAATCTGGAACAGAAGTTTTCTGTCAAGTATGGCAGCAAGGAATACGTGGGACTCGAAGAGTTTTTGCGCAGACTCGCCGGCACTCCTTCAGATGAGGGACGACAACGAATTGAAGAGATGGGCGACGTGAGTCAGATTTTACTTTATATGGCCATGACACAGTATCTGAATCATAAAGACGGGATTACCAATAATTTCTATTTCGTCTCCACCATACAGAATCCCCGTTTCCGGATTTTGCCATGGGACCTTGATGGGACCTTTACAGCAGAAGTGTCACCGGATGATGCCCGTATTTTTGAACCAAATCACATGATGAGGCGGTTTTATTTTGAGGACCCGCCGTACCGGGACATTTTTGAAGACCAGGTCAGGTTTATTCACAGTCGTCTCACTCCTGATGCAATGCTGAACTATCTGGCGCAATATTACGAAAAGATAAAAGAGGCCTGGGAAGCCGATACCTATCGGAATGCGCTTGGCATATCACTTGAAGCCTATCGGTATCAATTGGAGAAGCAGATTCGGGGAAACTACGTGAATTATGGACTTTATCTCAATAGCAGCCATGCATCCGCGTCTCTGTCGTCGGTGGATGGGGAGTGATCCTTCTTATACGATGAATTCGTTTCTGACTGTTTGTGATTTCGACCCAAATATTGCTGATATATCCGAGATTTTCTCTCGTGAATTGGCGTGAGGTCGCGGGAGTTTCGGCTTATACGAATTTCCTGCCCGTGGGGAAATTGTGGTGAGCGAACATATGCATCCATGTGTCCAATCACGTGAATCAAACCGTCAGCGCGATTCTACAATGACTTGCGAGGATAATTTCGCTGTTAATGCGCAAGGTATAACCCCGTTTGAAAAGGCAGCTTTGGGGCAAGCATTTAAGGGCACGAGGAAAATTGGTGTCAGTTCTGGAACTGGCACAGATGAAACGATACGCGTGCGTGGAAGCGCAGTCGGGCGAACTCAAGAACTGCGAAAAGCGATTTTCAATCGTCCCGCCTTGAACGTCATCGACTTATGGATGTGGGCAGTTTGGGTCATATTCGCCCGTTTGTGCGTATCGTAAAAACTCCCTTAAATGGTGAGGAATACCAGTCTGTTCATGGAATCGCAAGCGGTGAGGAATATGCGTATGTATCGTCTTTATTCTTAAGCAGCTGTGTAGCTGATAACGAGTGGCTTTTTGCTATCCTGGGCTTTCAATTTAAATCCAAAGCCTGTATGTTAAGATAAAATATAAGCGGATATCAGGGAACGACTGCTTGTGTGCCAGGAGGCGGCAAATGGCGGCACATATTCGGGAATTATTCGCATGATTCGCCTCAGAGGATTGACGACAATGAAAATCACACACATGGCAAAATTTTTCTTTTACGCGGGGTTAGGACTTGTTGTGCTGATGGAGACCATTGGTTGTGGCAGCTCGCAGGAAAGTGGAAACACAATAGAAAGTGTTTCTTCATCGACGGAACCTGTCGACGGAGATTCCTCAACAATAACTGACACGGTGAATGAACAGGAAGACTCTTCAATGCAAAAGGAGGTGCCGGACAAAATAACGGTTTCTTTATCGGAAACACCCAATAATGGGTACCGCATTGTATACGCGATATGGCTTGAAAATGCTGCGCACACGGTTGTGCAGAATCTGTTTATTTGCGAGCGAGTTCTGGACGGTTCACTGTCAGGAACGGCACTGCCCTACTGGAGCATTAACAGAAAAGATGCGTCGACTGTGGATGGCGTGTCCGGTGCGACCATTTTACCATCATTCTCTGTAACTAGTGAAATCTCATCAGCGATAGGAAATCAGTTTACCGTGTATGTGGAAGTGGATCATTCGTTTGATGAAAACGACTGGTTTGATGACCAACCAGCACTGTTATTTGCAGCGGATATAGACATTTCTGAAGCGCAACGTACTTTTTCACTTTCTCCAGTGGGCTGGACAGTGTGGAGTGATGTTACGTTCAGTCAAGCGTCAGAAACGAAAACTTCTGTTGCCGGCGCGCTCAATACCGAGATGCGGTACATTACACAACACAACTCAGATGGCAGCTTCGGTGCAGCCGATGACAGGTCCGCAGTGGGGATGGTGCAATATATTACCGCTGAAATAAAATAGGGGAATTCCGGGCCCCCTGACAATATTCTCAACAATATTGCTGACAGTGATGAAATTATCCGGTGCAACTGGTTGTGTGGCGGGCGATGCATGGTTCCGAGGGCGTTGCTGTAAACGCAGTTGATGACGACCAACTTAATTTCATTCATTGAGAGGCGCCTGAAAATTGGTTGAGCGCTGAATCGTCAGGCGCAGGATGATGTCCCCGGTAAAGCGCCCTGGCTGCCGATGGCTCTCGGCTTGTATCGGTATCACTGTTCAATACTATTTGTTCGATGACTGTTCGTCATTCTGCACCGCTTCTTCTGCAAATTCAAGAAGCGCGGTGACCTGTGTCGGGGTGAGATTCAGGCGATAAAACAGGGGTTCTGCCATCGGGTTTATCTTTTGCTGCGGCACCCCTGCGCCCACGTGGCGCAGAAGAAGATCGGTGACGGCAATAACAGTGGACATGTTTGCCTCGTCCCTGGATTCCGTTGAACGGTGGTGAAAGAGAATCGCATCGGAGAGCACTCTGGGTAGCCCCCAGCTTTCGCAGATTCGGGATCCCACCTGCGCGTGAAGGAGTTCGACCGTGGCCTGCACAGACTCGGCTGGATAGGGATCCAGTTTGTTTTTCTTGCAGTGATTGGCCACAATCCCAAGGATGATAGCTTCGCCCATGTCATGCAGCAGACCGCACAGATAGGCCATTTCTGATTCAAAAGTCAGGCGAATACATATTTCCCTTGCGATAACGCCCGCGAGCTGTGCGGCGGCATATAGCTCCCGCATTCGACTGGTGTAGGCAGATGCTTTGAAAATGGTCGTTTGGGCAACGACCTGGAACGCCACATCCCGAACCGCAGCCAGACCCAGACGGGCGATTGCAAGACTAAGTGAACGGACGGGTTGTCCTCGGCTGTAAAATGCGGAATTGGCCACCGCGACAATTTTCGCGGCCACAAGTGGGTCCCTGGAAACAATTTTTTCCACCTGATGGAAATCCACGTCCGGACGGTTGGCCATTTGGGTGAGTGACAGGGCCACCTCAGGAAGGATTGGCGGCTCGTAGTCATCGGAATCCAGAATCCCCTTTACAAGTGTCGCAATTTGAAGACTGGCTGCGTCTCCGCCGGCGATATCCACTAACTTCTGCTCATCAATCACGTATACACCTTTGCCAAAATCTGCCGGTCGACCCTTTTTCATGTGTATATTCATCAAGCGCACTCCATGCGATACCGCATCCGTTCCAGTTTGTTTTCACTGTAAGTAACGACCCATTTAAGCCATGGTTAATAAGCGCGGTTAAAAAAATGCCATGCCCGACGATAAACAGAATGGCCGCGATTAGCTCAGCGTTTCTGACACTGATTTACGCCCAAACAGGTGGGACAGAATTCGTTCATGACCATTAAAATAACAAGCTCTGATTTTCCACGATTAAAAGGCTACATTGAGAAGCAATGCGGCATCGCGCTGCGCGACTCACAGCAGTACCTGCTTGAAAGCAGGTTGAACAAACTGTTGGCGCAGCACCAATGCAGCAGTTTTGCGGAATTTTATCAGCTGGCGATGGATGGTCGTGTCCCCGGGTTGAATGAGAAGATAGTCAACGCGATGACGACAAATGAAACCCTGTGGTTCAGAGACACCCACCCCTGGCAAAGCTTTCAGGACGTGTTATTGCCGGAGTGGGACGCACAGCTGAAGGGGCCGGCGGTACGGAAGCGAATCTGGTCCGCCGCAGCATCCATGGGACAGGAAGCCTATTCCATGTCGATGCTCATTGACACATATTGCCGCATGCATCCTGCAAGCGCCCTTTCCCGCAATGTTGAAATCGTGGGAACGGATATTTCAACCTCGGCGCTGTACGTGGCTATTTCGGGAAACTACGATGCGATTGCCATGAGCAGGGGATTTGGTGAACCATGGACATCGTATAAGAACAGGTATTTCACCGCCAAACAGAAAGTATGGGAGCTGTCTGAAGACATTCGGAAAATGGTCAGCTTCAGACATTTCAATCTGCAACAGTCCTTTGAATCTCTTGGTAAATTTGATTTGATTTGCCTTCGCAATGTTATCATCTATTTCTCGGATGAATTCAAAAAGGACCTATTTGACAGAATGGCCAACAGTTTGAACCCCTCCGGGTACCTGCTGCTGGGGGCATCGGAGACGCCCATTCGGTATACCAGCCGTTTTAAAAGCATGCGGATTGGGCAAAGCACATTCTACCAGTTAAAGGACGCGCCATGAAAAAGATGAAAGCGGACATCATCAGGGCGATTGCCGCCATTGATTCTCTACCGTCTTTCCCGGATGTGCTGGTGCGTTTTCAAAATGAGATGGCGAGCGAAACGCCGGACATTAAAAAGCTTGCAGCCATAATTGAAGATGATCCCGCGTTGACGGCGAAATTTTTAAAGGCAGTGAATTCGGCGTTTTACGCCCGTACAACGCGTATCGCTTCCGTTTCTCAGTCCATTTCCAGACTTGGCATCATGGAGACCCGACGTCTGGCCATTACCACTGCCCTGATGGATCGGTATAAGGCGTTTGGCGGTATTGTACCGGAGAGCTTTTGGCGCCACTCGATTGCGGTGGCGTTTACCAGTCGCGCCATTTTGCAGATAGGTCAGCATTCCCTGTCGCCCGAAGCGGTTGAGTCTGCGTATGTGGCGTGTCTGCTCCATGATATTGGCGTTGTCGTGCTGTTTCATCTGTTTGAAGACAGCTACCGTGATGAGTATTCTGCCCAGCTTGAAAAAGGGGGCATCAGTATTGAAGACGAAGAGGCGCGATTTGGGATTCACCATGGGGAAGCCGGTGCTGCTCTGATTCGAAGCTGGCAGTTGCCGGAAATACTGCATGATCCGGTGCTGTATCATCACATGCCCTCCTGGGCGGATGAGGCAGCCAAACCGTTGGCCTATCTGGTGCATTTATCTGATTTTGTCTGCAACAATATCGGTGTGGCACGCATGGAGACCCGGATAGAAACCGAATTTGATGAGGCGGCGTTTGATATGTTTCATCTCTCTCTTACCCAGGTGCCGGAGATTATTGCGCACGTTAAAGCGGAAGCGACTGCCGCCGACTCCATTGTGCAAATCAGGTAGGTGTGGCTCTTTTAGAGGGTCTGGAACGCTCTCAGAGCTCGGGTTAAGAGGAAATACTGTTCGTCATACCCGCGAAGGCCTCATGATTCTACACAAGTATTGC
>JAFGWT010000032.1 GCA_016937015.1 Deltaproteobacteria bacterium
CTTTTGCAGACTGGTGCCTTCCAAAAAGTCAAACATACTGCGCCCCAGAAACAGCGCGGTCACTTCATCAATGGTGTGGGGCACCATGATTTTTCGGGCAGAAAGCGCAACCGAGTAGCGTTTTGCGCCATCGTCGTTAGCGCTTTCTTCAATGGGTACCCCCCGGTCTCTCAGCGTGTCAATATCGCGCCCCAGGGTTTTGTAGGACATCTGCAAATTGGATTCATACCATTGCAGGGTCACATACCCGCCCTTCATCAGGTGGTTGTAAAGCGCATCCACACGCGCAGTTCTGGTTAAATCGCCGCCTTTTTTACCCATGAAGATGCTCCAATCATTTTGCAGTACAGTGAGGAAAAAATCATATCACGAAATTGCACAACTGGACAATTTTTGTCCTCTGCAGCGACTATGAATACAGGGAACAAAGTCGACAGGAGATAAACAGTGAATAATGAGCCATTTACAGAAATGAATATTGTTAAAATCCTAATGGACCCGCTCTATCATCCCGCTGGTGTGTATGGATTTTATCCGGAGCACTATGAGGAACTGCTGAGAGGTATGAAACAGTGCCACGTGGTCGAATGCAACGGTGACGGACCAAACCGTACCCGTCATCTTACCGACAATTTCGCCTGTGCTTTACAACAACGCAAACTGTCACTCAGCCAGGCAGACAGTATTTTGATAACATCATACGCCGGACCGGATTACCTGATGTCAGATTTTGCCCAAGTAGTCGATTTCATCGACAGGAAAGCCCCCGATGAAACAGGTATCATGTTCCAAATGTTTGTACAGGAACAGCCTGACGACAGCGTTCAGGTTTATGTGGTGCTGTTTGGCAAATAGGAATCAACAAAACGAACAATGGACAAAATCTGTCTCTCACCGGGTATACATTGAATGGTGAAAACAGGTGGTCTGATGCTGACGACACAACAGATAGATGAATTGCTTCAGCTTAACTGGCGGCTGATGCAGACAGAAGCGGAAATCCGTAAAAACGCCGTTCGTTACCTGGACTTCGTGAAGGGCGATACGGACAACGAAAATCCGTGGATCAACGATTTTGAGTTTCGGCTGGAGGTGGTGTTTTACATCAAAGAGTCCCTTGTGCCCGACCTGCCGGTGGATGAAGAATTGCCGGTTGTTGGCATCTGGAATCTGGAATCGCTGAAGCATCTTGAACACTGTTACATCGGTGACGCTCAGGACCATGCAGAACTGGAAGTGCTTGATAAGCGGCTATTGACCGAACGGCACTGCTGGCTGTTTCATTGCCTGTACGACCACATGGACCTGTCATGGGTGCAAATACTTTCTATTGGCGAGATTTGGGTTCGCCTGAAGCTGGAGCTGCAGCATTGGGATATGGGGGCGCCGAAGCAATGACAATCCATAGCCCTCAGCAGACCGCACCATGGGATCGATGGATAGCCCAAACCGCACAGCGGCGTTTTAAGCCACGAGTTAAATCGCGCCTCTCCTCAAGATGTACTGCGGATTTTTCTGCGTGCTGTAAACGGCTGGTATCGAAAGCGGGCTCAGCAGCAGGGGATCAAAGAGAGCTTCGGTGGCTCTGTGACTTTTGCGCAAAGGTTCGGTTCAGCGCTCAATTGCAACCCTCATTTCCACTCATTGCTGCTCGACGGGGTATTCAATACAAAAAACAACATTTTCCATCAAGCGCCGCCACTGACGGATGAAGACGTGAAAGAGATTGTCGAAACCACGGCTTGCCGGGTGATACGGATGCTGGAGCGGCGTGGTGTATTGGATGAAAATGAATACGACGAGTTGGCAGAGGAGCAACCAGTGCTGGCTGGGATGACATCGGCATCCATCATTGGGTTGGTGTCCATTGGCGAGCGTGCCGGACAACGAGTGCGCAAAGTGTTGCAGGATCCAGCGGAGGCTGTGAAGACCGGGCATCTGTGTTTTGCCTCACGTGGATTTAGTTTGCATGCGGCAACGCGGATTGCCGGAGGTAACAAACAAGGTTTGGAGAACTTGTGCAATTACGTGGCGCGCCCACCGTTGGCAGCAGGAAGCTTGCAGCGGATTTCGGATGATGAATATTCCTTTAAACTCAAAACCCCATGGTCGGATGGGACCACGCATCTCATTCTCTCACCCAACGAGCTAATAGAAAAATTAGCAGCCTTGGTGCCCCCTCCGAGACTAAATCTGGTGAGATATCACGGCGTGCTTGCGCCTCATTCCAAAATCAGGTCAGTGGTTGTGCCGAAAAAGCCAGACGCAAAGGAGTTAGAGAAAACGCGGGGAAAATCAAAGAACAGATTTTTGTGGGCTGCGCTTCTCGCACGCACGTTCAATTTGCAGATGAAGATTTGCACCCACTGCGGCGGCAAGATGCGCATGGTGGCTGCCATTACCGATAGCGCTTCAATCAAGAAATATCTCGATGGAGTCGGGCTTCCTTCTGAACCACCAATGCCCATGCCAGCACGCCCGCCACCTCAAGAAGAGTTTGACTATTACTTTGAGGGCGCCTGATTTCTATCAGGCTTTTTTTGAGAATTCAGATTTCTTAGAACAACGTAGTTTTGCGCCTTGAGCATAGAACAAAGTAAATTTTTTCACTAAAACCAAACAACAACTACATTTTCTGTTCCAAATTCCTTCAGATGAATGCTACTTTTGCGGACATGAACGCAAGTGATGACGAAAATTTGGCAATTATGCCAGATAGACGAGCTATTCGAGGTGTCGAAACTCTGTGACATCACTGGGATAAGACAGCGTCAAGAAAAATGTTACCCCAGATTCCGCTGTCATGAGGAGGCCAAAGGCCGTCTCGAATGGCGCGGAATACTGAGCTCAACTGCCCGCGCGGTTCGAGACAGCTCAAAAAGTGGTCGCTTCCTCACCACGGCGGTCGCTTTCAGAGCTTTAACAAAAACCTTACAAGTCGAAAAGCTCATAGACGGTAGAAACGAGATGGCTTTTGAAATGCCTTCTATGGGGCAGGAGGTCAAGGCGCACTGGTGCCTTTTGCTGAAGTTTTTTGGTTTTGTCTCCAGCGTCCGTTGTCACGTGTTTA
>JAFGWT010000282.1 GCA_016937015.1 Deltaproteobacteria bacterium
CAATACTTGTGTAGAATCATGAGGCCTTCGCGGGTATGACGAACAGTATTTCCTCTTAACCCGAGCTCTGAGAGCGTTCCAGACCCCTATAGCCCGTGGTTAGCGTCTGAAATATAGAACTATATTATCCCAAACAAACTGTTGATTTTAAGCACGGGTGCGCGCAAAAACCATTGTGTTTGTGCCAATGGGATCATCTTCAAAAAAGATGGTGCCGCCTTTCAGGCCGATCAGCTTTTGAATATCAAAATGTCGGGTAAACATATTTTTGAACTCATCCAGTGAAAATTCATAGATATGTACTGGATTTACGCACTTTCCTGGATAGCTGCTCTGGGGGGTACTCATAATAATTGTACCGCCGGGCTTTAACACTCTTGCAAGTTCCTGAAGCATTTTCTCGGGATCAATTACATGTTCAATTGTTTCCATTGAAAGAACTGCATCAAAACTGTGGTCGTCAAACGAAAGCGCCATCGCGTTTTGCTGTTCAAATGAGAGCTCACAATTCTCCCTGTACTTTGCAATATTTTCAGCAATGACATCGCTGTCGTAGTCACCGCCAATAGCAAGATACCCGTTACCTGCAAGCTGCATGGTGCCGTATCCCGGGCCACAGGCAATATCGAGTATTTTGCTGCCAGGTGGAACGTTGGATTGCAGATAGTCAATTGCCAGTTTGTAATGGAATGACAATTGATCGCCCTGGGGTACGGATAGGCGCTCTGTGACGGGAGACCGTTCCTCGGTCATCACTTGACGCATTTTTTCCGTGTACAGAATCATCTCTTTTTCAGGGAGGAACGTGTTGCTTCTACAGTAGGCGGTCTTGAACTCATCGAGTTTCATTAATATGAATCTTGGATGAATTTCATGTCGCTCAGGTTGATCTATTTCGCCCTTATCAATCTTTCGAATCAGCTTTCTAAGCGCTCCTGCCTGGTAAATCTCGCCGGTCAAATGAGGGGGATAATCATCAGCGGATTTCACACATTCAAGGTTTTCTCTTTGCGCCAGCGTGACCATTTCCTTAATCAATGACACATCAAAGCCAAAGTTAAGCGCATTTAGCCTGCAGCAAAAGGTATTATCTGGGGTATCTGCCAATGCAGCAACCATCCTGCGCAGCGGGCTGTCGTTGTGGGAATAGTGCAGTTTCAAATGTGGAAAGTTGGATTTAAGCGCGTTGAGCTTTCCGTTTTTATCGTACGCCGGTGCTACAATGATTACTTCTGCATTGTCGAAATTTTCGATTATGTGCTTTATTGTCCAGTAAATAGCGGGATGGCCATCCAACGTTCGGACACAAAATTCTTCGTCGCCATACCATGTTCGACTGCTTGCCTGAATTAAAAAAATCATTCTGTTATCCTGTCGGTTCTGTTACGGGTTGCGGTTTTAGTTCACGAACGCACCCATGCGCCGCCATTAATTGATATTGTCTGTGCGGTGAGGTAGCTTGATTCATCAGAAGCCAAAAAAACGGCAGCACCGACCATTTCATCCACTTTTGCAAACCGTTTGATCAGCATGAGTGACAGAGCAGTTTCTTTGACGGCCGGTGACATCGTTTTTTCGGTAAACTCATTTCCAATAACGCCAGGTGACAGCGTGTTGACACAAATGCCACGATGTCCAAGAAAGCGAGCCAGATTATGCGTCAATGCCATCAACCCCATTTTTGCACACGCATAGGATGGCGTGCGTGGACCGCCATATTCTCCCGACAGAGACCCAATATTGATAATTCGACCAAAGTCTGTGAGAAAAGGTAACACTTCCTGACTGCACCGAAACGGACCGCTCAAATTTACATCGAGTACCTCATTCCATTCGTCATCTGTTTGTTTGTCAAAATCGGCGGTTCGATTAATTCCGGCGTTGTTCACCAATACATTGATATGTCCCAGTTTGTCGCCAACCGCTTCGAAAGCGTTTTTTATTGAACTGCGATTTCGAACGTCGAGATGCAACACAAGCGGTGCGTTGATTTCCTTGCCGATCTGCATTGCCTCACTCTTTTTGGTGTTGTATGTGACGACAACGTTTGCACCTTCCTTGGCATATCGACGTGCGATCGCTTCACCAATACCACTGCTGGACCCCGTGACAACGCATACCTTATCCTTCAATTGCATAATTGGTCTCGCCTCCAGTAAATAGTCTGTGTGTCAGTCTTTATCAAAATAGTTTCGTTTTTCAGGCGGGAGTTTGTGCCATTCATTCAAAAACCCTTTTAAGCTGATATCGGTGAGTTCATTGTGCATCATCTGATCCAGAATATCCGGCGGTATGGTTGCCACATGAACACCCGCCAATGCGGCCTCCTTCACATAAATAACGTTTCGCATGCTTGCGGCAAGGACCTGTGTCTGAAAATTGAAATTTTTATATATCGTGACAATTTCTCGAATCAGGTCGCTTCCGGATGTTGAGTTTGCATCCAGTCTGCCGACAAAGGGACTAACATACGTGGCGCCCAGTTTGGCCGCTAAAAGCGCCTGATTGGATGTATAAACGATGGTAAAATTAACCTTAATGCCGTCTTTGGATACGATGCCCAGCGCTTCAAAACCGGCAGGTGTGGCGGGTATTTTAACAACGATGTTTGGATGAATTTTTGAAATTTTTCGCGCTTCATCCACCATAACATCTGCGGTCGTGCCAATCACCTCGGCACTGACTGGGCCATTGATGATTTCACAGATTTCCTCCACTGCTTCTCTGAAGTTCCTTCCCTCCCTGGCCACAAGTGCGGGGTTTGTGGTGACCCCATCAATAATGCCAATTCTGGCAAATCGCTTGATATCGTCTATGTTTGCTGTATCTAAAAATATTTTCATTGCAGTCTCCAAATGTGGTCGATGTACTTAATTTGACATAACTTTTGTCATTTGCAAAAAGGCCTGATGCCGGTTTTTCCTGTCAATTCAGTTGGCCAAACAGACCTCATCATCTTAAACGTCAAAAAGCAGTAGAAATTAACCCATGGAATCAATTATGACACATCATGCGTGTTCGCTTAAGAAGCTCACTTTCTGAAAATTAATTGAAAAAGGCCATCAGTTTTGCCAAAAAAGTTTTGCTACAA
>JAFGWT010000283.1 GCA_016937015.1 Deltaproteobacteria bacterium
CAATACTTGTGTAGAATCATGAGGCCTTCGCGGGTATGACGAACAGTATTTCCTCTTAACCCGAGCTCTGAGAGCGTTCCAGACCCATTGCGGCATTGAGGTCTAAAATGGCAGAAAGTCGGCGCCGTAAACCAGCTTCCCGCCCTGGTGGGCGCCACTAAAGGCCAGCAGCGCGCAAATGGCCAGCAGACCAATAATGAGCAGTTGCTGGGAACGGCGCTGCCTGTGTTTCCCCCAAACGCGCAATCCGGCTGCAATACCGAGCGCCGCAAACGATGCGAGCATCAGATTTCGATGCAGGCTGGCATCCAGCTGACCGCCCAGCATCATCACTTCCCGGGCTCTCAGCATACCGGAGAAGATGGCCGGAAAAAAGGACGCGAGCGTGACAGCCCAGAGAACCCCTCCAAATCGGGTGACGCCCCATGAGTCCCTGGGCGCGTTCAACGCGAAGAACTCAAACAGCAGCAGTGCGATAAGCAATCCCAGTGGCAAGTGAACAAACGCGGGATGCAGTCGCCCGGCGGTGACCAGTGCGGTCTGCGTCGGCGCTGTGGGCTGTTCTGTCGAGGCCGGGTTCCCGCTTTCCACTTGCGGGTCATTGACCACTTCGACCACTTCGACCACTTCCACGTCATCCACCGTTTCGATCTCCTCAACGTCCCCCACTGCCGCCACCGAAGCATCGGACACAACCGCGTCCCCGGTGTCGGCCACTGCCACGTCACTGCTGTCTGCGGTCTTTTGGACGGCGGTCGTATCCGTGGGCAACGCTGACGCGGTCCTGATTTTACCCATGGGCGCTTCCGCAATATCCGCCCGCGCCAGTGGGCACAAGGCCAGTCCCAGCGCCATGGTCATCACTGCCAAAATGGTAAACCGTTTCACAAATCCCCCACAATAATGCGGCTGCCATCCAAAACCACCGGCACCCTGGAGAGGGACTTTTGCGCCGGACCGCTTTTTACCTTTCCATCCAGGTCAAAATGCGAGCTGTGGCAATGACAGACAATCTGATTTTTTTCGTAGCTCACCGGGCACGCCCTGTGGGTGCAAACCGCCACAAATCCGCGCACCTCGCTGTCGCTGACTCGAATGAGCAGAATGTCCTTTTCCGCAAGCCGAATCGTAACCGTGCCCCCCGCTTTTTTCAGTGCCGGGACTTTATCAAGCGCCACGCCATATTTTTTGGCAGATACCGGAACAGCATGCAGGGCAGCAACCCCCGCCGCCAGCGCAGTCAGACTGCATTTAAGGAAAGTTCTTTTCTTCACAGGACCCCTTTTGTTTCTGTGTGCATACCCGCCTCGCGGATATCAGTCTTTCAGCTGAAACTCTCTGACAATCTGGAATCCAAACAGCAGGTGGCCAAATCCGCGCCATGCGTTGGCGACAATGCCATCCGCACTCATTTGCTGGCTGTTGGCCACCAGCAGCTGGAAGGAATGCCGATGGGTCAGGAAGCGGGCGGAAAAGGCAAACACCGGATACTTCGAATTGTATCCCGCCACTGCGGCCGCCATTTCGCCATTAAGAGAAAAAACGCGAACGGGTCGCCATTCCACATATCCCAGCACTGCCGCAGACTGTTCCACGTTTTCGTATTTTTTATGGTCATTGCTTGAGTCGGTATGGAACGCAAATCCCGTTCCCACCAGCAGGGTGCCAAACAGACGCCGGTCCACATTCAACTGAGAGAAAAATCCGACCGCGTCATCCGCGTCCTTTTGAACAAACCAGGTGGCGCCAATGCGCAGTGACATATTCACAAAACCGGAATCCTGTTCCAGAAATCGCATTTTGGTATCAAATTCGTAGGCGTCAAACAGGTCAGTGCCATTGTTGAGGCGGTAAAAACCCACATCCATATAGTCTTTCAGCCCAAGACGCAGACCGATGCCGATTTTAAGATTGCCGGAATCCAGTCCCAGATAATCGAACCAGGCATCTTCACCGGACAAAAATGTCTCGTGGGCCCGGTGATCAATAGTCAGCGTCATCGCACCAGGACGCACAGTTTGCGAGGTGTGAATATTCACAATCCGGTCCGTTCGCGGTATGGATTTGGCGGTAAAATTATCGGGACGTTTGGGGGGCGTCAACACATCCACCGCAGTCACGTTCTGAACATTGGCGCCCTGGTCCGCAGTTGCACTCGCCGCAGCATCGGCTGAAGTGGCCGTTGTTGCGCCGGCGCCATCATCCTCTGTCCCGGTCTTCCCATCGCTTTGTTTCCCCTCAGTCACCGCCGCAGCATCCGCGTCCGCGTTGTCCATCTCCGCATTAGACGATACGTCCGACGCTGCATCCGTCTGGCCTGCTTCCGGTTCGGTGCCAGCTTTATCCGTGGCCTGCGAATCAGTCACCGCCACCGTGGCCGGTGTTGCATCAACCGGTGGGACATCCTCTGAGGGTTGGGCGCCTGCCGCCTCTTCGGAGGCCTTTACCGCCGCCTTCTGTGCACTGCTTTCGGATGGGGATTGGGCCTGCACCGAATTGCCTGCGAAAAGCAGCATCAACACGACCCCGCTGACAACATTGGTAAAGAGAACATTTAACTGACTCATGCGGTCTTCCTTTCGATGATATTGGATAAAACGAATTGGTTACTGTTATCTCTTAAACCCGTTTAGGGTCAAGCATCGTTTACGGAAAGGATATGGGGAATGACTGGTGCAACGGCAACAGGCCTATTCTGAATCGGTGTCCACATCGGCGTCCGCATCAAGGGTCACCATTTTACTGGTTCCCATGAAAATGCCGCCCTTTTCAATCTGAAACGAGGGGGTGGTCACTTCCCCAACAATCTTACCCTCCGGCAGAATCTCAACAGATTCTCTGGCCACCACATCCGCTTCCACCACGCCCCCGGCAACAACCAGCTGGCCCACATTCACCATACCTCGCACCCGGCCCCCTTTGGCGACAACCAGCGTGTCATCCGAAATCACCTCGCCTTCGAATTCACCTTCAATGCGAACCGTGCCAAAAAATGTCAGTTTTCCGGAAAACGTCGCCCCCTTACCCAGCAGCGACCCAACTTCGTATTCTGTATTGCTCATAGTTCAATCCTTCAACAGGTCAATCCTTCAGACGGTGTGCTGTATCATATTCCTGCCGGATGGGAAATGACAGATTTGACGCCGCGGGGCCTAAACAAAATGACGAGAGTAAAAAAATCCCGTCGTGTAAAAAACCCGGAACCTGCATTTAAGGGGCGATGGTCAAAACGTAACAGGTAACGCTAAATTGGCTAATTCAGCAGGGTGGAATAAACGCGATTGCGCCCGTTTTCCTTGGCGCGATAGAGATTCACATCAGCGCATTTGATCATTTCTTCGGCAGATACCTTGATGCCATCGGTCAACGTCGCAATACCAATACTCAGGGTCACCGGCACACGCACCCCAAATTCGGTGGTCACCCGCATATCCTGCACTATCTGGCGAATCCGCTCCCCAAGGGCACGGGCGCCGCTGTCATCAATATCCCTGGCCAGCACCGCAAACTCTTCCCCCCCGTAACGGGCAAAAAAGTCTTCTTCCCTAAGGGTGAACTGAATCTTTTCCGATACCTGAACCAGCACTTTGTCGCCAATCAGATGTCCGTACGTATCATTCACATTCTTAAAATGGTCCAAATCAAAAATCAGCAGACTCAGGCTCGACTTATGCCGCAGGGCAAAGGAGAGTTCACTCTGAATCCGCTCGTTGAAATGTTTGCGGTTGTAGACGCCGGTCAGACCGTCCTTTACCGCGGATTCATACATCTGTTTCTGGTAGCGCTCGTCCACCGCGTCCTGATACACAAACTTCAGAATGGTTCGGCGACCAATCAGAACCTTGTCGCCTTCTTCCAGCAAATGTTTCTGAACGCGTTTCTGACCAATAAAAATGCCGTTGGTACTGTTCAGGTCTTCAATCATGTACCGGCCATCCTGCAGTTCAACAATCTGTGCATGTTGGCGGGAAATACCATCGTCCCGAATGACATAATCGCACATGTCGCCCCGGCCCAGAAGCAGCGGCGTGTGTTCGATGGTAAACGCGTCGCCCCTGTCCACCCCCTGAACCACAACCAGCGATGGTTTCATACTGTCCCGGGCCTGTTCCTTCATCATATTGAGGGTGTCCCGATCCAGCTGAATCGTCAGTTGCGTTGTGGCTTCTGATTTTTCTGAACTCATTTTTTGTTTTCCCGGCGTTGATTCGCTATGTAGTCGTCTTTATGTTACGTATCTATAAACAATTAATCCATATTGCCCAAGTCGTAAAAAACGGAAATTATCATGTCAGACCTCACGCACAATAACAACACAGTCCTTTCCGCTTCAGAAATCCGGACTATTTTTCAAAAGACCGCTGAAGAATTTTCCACTTCTAAAGTCCCTACGGCTCGTTTGCCAATAATTTTAGAGCCAATGCCCGCCCGAATCGAACATACGCTGCTGAAAATGGATGCCACACCGAACCAAATCACCCAATTATGTGACGAAGCGATACAATTTGGTTTCCGCGGCATCTGCTGTCTCCCCAGGTATATACCACACTGCCGCACACGTCTTAAGGACACCCAACCCCTGGTTATTTCGGTTATCGATTTTCCCCTCTGCGGCTCATCTCCCCGGGATGGGGCCACCCTGGCGCAGCATGCCGTTGCGGATGGGGCACATGAAGTCGATATGGTTCTGGATGTGTCGTCGTTGAAATCATCCAGTCGGGCGGCGGTTTTTGAGCGTATCGCGTTGGTGGTCGAAAAATGCGGCGATGTCCCGGTCAAGGTAATTCTCGAAACCGGATTTTTAACCGAGACCGAAATTGTCATGGCCTGCGCCATCGCCCATACCGCCGGTGCGGCCTTTGTAAAAACCAGCACCG
>JAFGWT010000284.1 GCA_016937015.1 Deltaproteobacteria bacterium
TGATGTCGCCGAATGCACTTGCGTTAAACGCGTTTATCGACAGTCTCCTTCGCGGGTATGACGAACAGTATTTCCTCTTAACCCGAGATCTGAGAGCGTTCCAGACCCGTTGAGTTCATTCCTTCGCGGTTCATTCAACCGCCCCCGCTGTGCATGGCTGTGTTCGTGGATTTCCGATCTGATCCGTGGCTGGACAGTCGACGCCTGTGCCGCGCACAACACTCTGATCTCCGGGGCGCAACGTTTCGGTGGGCCCTCCGTTGTTTTGCAGTTTGCCCAGCTGCGGGTCGGCCACAGTAATCGACGCTGTGCAAAGGGCACTGTCGGGCCATTGAAAGTTGCCACCTGCATCGCTGTGGGTTTCGCTGCAGCCTGGCACCCACATGGCGGTGTTGCCGGAGATGATGGTGTTCTGTAATGAGAGACCGGCACCGAATATGGCGCCGGCAACCTGATCGTCTGCGATGGAATGATTGTTGGCAATGGTGCAGTTTGTAAGCGTGCCGGTGGGCGGACCGCTCAACCACAAGCCGCCACCATTGCTACCGGTGGCCGTGTTCTCGGCAATGGTGACGTTGGTGAGCATGGCATGACAGGTGTGAATCCACAGTCCGCCATTGTAAAACGCGCTGTTGCGCGAGACGGTACTGTTTTCCATCACCAGTTGCAGTCCCTGCAAATACAGACCCCCCGCATTTCCGTCATCATCGGGTGTCACAGTGTTGTGATTGAAAGTGCATTGGTTCACGGTCATTTTGCCACTGTTGTCATTGGACACTCTGAAAACAGCGCCGCCGATGGCGCCCGCCTCGTTATTGGAAATGTTCACTCCACACAGCGTGGTCACTTCGTCCCGACCATCCTGGTATATGGCACCGCCACAGCCGCCGTGTCCGGGGTTCCCCTCATATCCCGCTGCCCGGTTGCCCTGAAACAGGCTGTTGACAATGATGACATCGCCATTGAGGCTGCCCACCGCGCCGCCATTGCTGGCCTGATTGCCAATAAAGGTGCTGTCGGAAATTAACGTGTCGCCCCCGCCAAAAGCGTAAATGGCGCCTCCGGCAATATCCTGGCCGGGGGATGGCGCATGGTTGTTTTCAAACTGGCAGTCACTCACTGTGAGACTGCCCCCGTCGCGGTAGATGGCGCCGCCGCCCTGCGCCGTGTCGTCACCTCCGGTTGGCGCAAGCCCGTTCACAAGGCGAAGATGCTGCACTGTCAGTCTGGGAGTGGTCTGGTCGTAACCGGAATCCAGATACAGAAGTCGCGTTGCACCCTGACCATCAAGCGTGATCCGGCCACCACCATCCAGAACAGACTCTTTGGTGAACACAATTGTCGACGCGATTGCAATGGTGGTGTTGTCAGCCCCGCAATCAAACGTAATGACGCCCCCGACCGTGGCCGCATCCTGTAACGCCGCCTCGGTGCAGCCAGCGGGCGTCCCATCGCCCACCACGTTGGTTGGCGATGACACATCTGCTGTGGGCAGGGATTCGCAGACCTGCGTGACTGTGAGGTCGCTGTCAATCTCCACTGGCGTTGTATCCAAATCGCCGGTGTCATGTTTAGACGATTTCCCGTCATCCCCGCATCCCCACTGCAGACACAACTGCATTGCAAACACCGTGACGGCAATCGCCTTTCTCCGTGATGAACGGTGAATCAGCTTTGTCATAAGTATCCTTTCTCGTTTGATTTGAGAATATTACCACAAACCGCTGTGTCGGCTCCATCGGACTTTTGGTGATTGCGTTTGTATTTGTGGGGGCAGGAACGGGTAGCTGTTGTAACAGGCTGCGATTATTTTCCGTAGCCTGCGGCAACGATGTTTGCCTGGATGGCGTCGTCCGCCTCATCGGAGGAAATGCCGGTGGTCATGCAGCCTTCGAAGAAGGTACCAATTCCGGTATGACTGTTGTCACCACCGGTTCCCAGTATGATGGCGCCCTCCTTTTTCTGAGGACTGTATCCGTTCGGACGCGGCCCATCCCATTTGGTTTCAAGCAGACCGGCCTGGGCATCCCCGGCCTTCAGAGAAAAGTGGTTTCCGGAATTCCCCTTTAACATCGCGGTCACATAATCCACATTTATGGAGGTATTGGAGGGAGGCGCATCAAATGAATCACCTGCAAAAACGCCATCTTCCAGGTCTGCCATTACCCACGGCCCGGTGCCGCTGCCTCTGCCCCACTGGGTACTGCTGCCAAAGTAGATCGTCTCCATTGTGGCCGGACCGTTGTCCAGGTTATTTGTCTCGGCATTACCGTAGTCGAAACAGCACCACTCGTTGTAGCGCTTTCCGTCCGCCACCATGTATATTGACTCGGGTTCATCCCCAGTCGCAACCCCCATCGTATTGTTATTCCGATATCCCACCGTCATTTCGTCGTTGTCCCAGCTCATGGTTGTAAAAATGCCATATGCAGCGTGCCCGTTGATGGTTATTTTCGCAGCGGTTGCATCCGCCTCGCGACCGCCATTATTCAACCAGCCACCTGCCGGAGATTTGGTAAGGTGGTTGCCGTTCGGAGATTGATCGTAAATGATGGAGATGGTGCACGTCGTGCCGGCGCAAAATGAATCCTGTACCGAGGCGTCAACGTAGCCGCCTGGTTCAAGGACCGGGATGTCGGTGGTGGTATTGTCGGCGCGTCGCACCTGATAAAGGCTGCCGTCGTATGCACCGTACAATGCCCGCACCGTGCTGTGCGCCGCAGCGCAGGGGGCCCCGTCCGCTTCATATATATCGCACGGACCGATAATGCCGGAATCGTTGTCCGTGTCACTGTCGTTGTCCGTGTCACTTTCGTTGTCCGTGTCACTGTCGTTGTCCGTGTCACTGTCGGTGTCCGTGTCGCTATCGGTGTCCGTGTCACTATCAGTGTCGGAATCGCTATCGCTATCAGCATCCGTGTCGCCATCGGTGTCCGTGTCGCTATCGGTGTCGGAATCGCTATCGCTATCGGTGTCGGAATCGCTATCGCTATCGGTGTCGGTGTCTGCATCGGAATCAGTGTCCGAGTCAGTGTCCGCGTCAGAATCCGAATCCGAATCGGTGTCCGAGTCCGAATCGGCGTCAGTGTCGGAATTGGCATCCGAATTCTGAGTATTGCTGTTCTGTGAACACGCCAGTATGCCAAAGCACAAAATTACCCCAATTGCCACCAAACGTATCAGTCCCGAATATAGTCGAGTCATAGTCATAACGGTTTCACCATCCTTTTTGAATTTAACGAAATCATACAGGGTAGAGGTCATTAACAGGGCGAAAGTGGGTGGTTCTGAACCAGAAATTGTGTTTGTCACTCTTTTTGCAACTGAAATGGCATTTCACGATGGGTTAAAGCGGTCATCGGCCGGAACCGCCATACTTTACGCAGGTGAGTGTTTGAGACGCTACTTTTGGGTCATGTGAGTGACGCCGGTCCAGTCTGAGCCGGGTGGGGCTTTAATGTGGTCCTCACAGCGTTTGCGAAAAAGAGGTGCGATGGCATCATTGGGAAATGATTCTCCGAGGGTTTGGTACAGCGACAGAGCGGTCTGAAAGTCCTGCTGCAGATAAGCGGCAAATGCGCGCTCGGTCAGTTCGGCGCACTGGCGCTGTTCGTTTGTGGGAGGGACATCCGGATCCCCGGGCAATCCGGCGAAAAGCTCATAAATGGCCACGCCCTGAGCCTTTCCCTTGACGGCCACCACATCCACTGGACGCAGCAGAAACTGCTCTTTGACCACTTCGTGCGTGGCTGCGCCCACCATAATTGTTGTGCCATAGTATTTGTTGATTCCTTCCAGTCTGGAGGCGAGGTTGACGGCGTCCCCAAGCACCGTATAGTTCATGCGTTCGCTGGAGCCCATGTTGCCAACGCTGACCTCGCCGGAGCTGATACCGAAGCGCGTGTGAAGCTCGGGTTTTCCTTCGTCGACCCACCTTGCGTTCAGGGCGTTGAGCTCCTTCACGCACAGCAGTGCAGCACGGCAGGCGTGGGTCTCGTGCATGGGATCCTTGATGGGTGCCCCCCAAAAGGACATGATAGCGTCACCGATGTACTTGTCGACAGTGCCGTTGTATTTGAGGATGATGGTGGTGAGGCTATCGAGGTATTCGGAAATATGCTGCAGCAGCGCTTCGGTTTCCATGCTTTCGGAAATGGTTGTGAATCCGGCTATGTCAGTGAACATCATTGTCAGGCGTCGCTTTTCTCCGCCCAGTTCCGCCCCTGTTTTCTGCGCAATGAGCTGTTTGACGAGGGTGACTGGCACGAATTTGCTGAATGCCTTCAGGCCGTGTTTCATGGATGCCAATGCAAACCCTATCTGATCAATCTCGTAAAAAAACGATGTGTGATTTACCGACTCGTCGATATCCAGATTTTGAATTCGCGCCATGTCGCTGGAAATTCGCGCCAGCGGTTTGAGGATTCGGCGTGAAATAACAATGACGATGACTATGGCGAGCAGCACAATTGCCAAAGAGAATATCGCGACCTCTTCAAGAGTGCTGGTTAGGCGTCCCACGAAGTCGTTCATGGGAACCATCGTGCCTACAATCCATGGCTTACCAAATCTCACCGGGAATGGGTGAAAACTGGCCAGATACTCCGTTCCCAAACTGGTGAACCGAACGTTATATGTATACCGAATTCCCGACAGTATTTCAGGCAGTAACCTGCGCGCTGATTCGGAAACATCATCGCGAAGCCGGATGCGTTTGGCTTGCTCGTCGATGCGGTAGAGTTCATTAAAGGCTTTTCCTGTCGTTGGGTCGAGTCTGTCGATGCGGCGTCTGTATTCCTGATAATTGAGCCGCCTTGGTGTATTGGCAGCGAGTCTGAGGTCAGTCTTTTTCGAGTATGCCACAAATGCCGCTGCGAGCGCGCTGTCACCAATTTCGGTAATCCTGCTGAACCGGCACTCACCCTCTTTTGAGCAACGCGTGACCTTGCTTTGGTCAGGGTGTATGAGCAGTTGCCCCTTCCCGTCGACGACAAAGGCGATGCCATTTTCCGCGACGTTTAGGCGGGATGCGATGCCGTCTTTCAGCGAAAGGATAATGGACGAAGAAATGATCAGACGAACCGAGCCGTCGGCGTTCAGCACGGGGGTTGCATTGGATGTTCCGAATTCGCCATTCCGATAGACAGCAACGTCCGTCCACACGTTTTCCTTTGTGCGCATCGCTTCTTTGTACCATCTTCGTCTGCGGGCATCACGTCGCTCGGTGATTTCTTCAGGCGGTCGTGTTTCCTCATCGATGACCTTCATGTCGGCATCCAAATACTGGTATGTTTCTGACATGGGCGTACTGGACCGGTCAAGATGATGAATCCGATACTTGATTTTCTTTGGGAGTTTTTTTTGCGATTCACGGAGTATGTGGGTTCATCGAACGTTTTGCCCACTCTTATCATGGAACCTGATGTGTCTGCCACGGTGACGGAAAAGACCGAGCGCTGCGAGCGAATCTGTCCAATGAGTATGGGCAGGATTCTGTCCTCGTTGCCGTGAATGGTTTCAATGCCGCTCAGCGCCCACTCTGTGGCGGTACTGCTTTGCTTTGCCTGGTTGATGTACCGAACCACGTTTCGATAGACACCGCGATTGGTTTCTCTCATGGTTTGCCAGCCTGTGCGCATCGAAGCGTGTGACATTTGCAAATACATATAAGTGAGTCCTGAAATTGAGGATGTGGCGAGTAGCAATACAAACACGGTTGTGAGCGCGATGTGCAAATGCACTTCGCCTTTGGAAAACGGCTTAAAGTTTCGAAACATGTTTTTCATGATGTCAAAGTTTCCGCTTGTGAATTTTTATATCGACTGTTTCATTACGGATTTGTGATGAATTTATAGAAGTTTTTACGAAACTTTGCAAATAACATGGTGAAGCAAACAGAACGATTAAGCAGCATTCACGCATTTCTTTTTTTCAGTGCTGACATAATTCTGCGGAGCATTCTGAGAGGACTTTGTTTTTTTTTCTTAATGCGTCTTTTATCGCTGTCAATCCCGCTGATAATCAATTGGCCATTGGGGCGATGCTTTTGCGCCAGCTGCAACAGCTTCGAAGCGAGAGCGGGATTCGTGTGTTCGAGCGTCACGGCAACCCGGTTCAGCAGGTCGATTTCTTCCGGTGTCAAAGTGCTCAGCAATGCACGGTAATTTCGGAGAACCGATTCCACTGCGTCGATGTGCACACTCGGAGATGGAATGAGATGAACCAGATTCTTCCCGGCGCCGATGACCGATGGTTCAGTACGCTGCGCTTTTTCAATCAGCAATGCAACAATTCCAACCGGCTGATGCAGTTTGGCTTCGGGTTTCACATTGATCGTTTTTTCAGAAATCCCAACGCTGACCCCAATGTTTGAACGAAAGCGAATTTCACCCTGTATGGGAACATGTAAATCGTGAAACGCCAGTTTGCTGTTGAACTGCCTTACAACACGTGCATTGTCTGTCTCGATGATAATTTCAGATGGCGCGTCCGACCAGGTGGAAAAAGCCACGCAGTTTCCATCCGCGACAGTGGTTTCACATGGCTGCGTTAAATCCACAACCGCTTCGCTGAAATATGAGTTTTTTTTGTGCCGCCCCGGACCGCCAAACGCGGTTGCCTCCACTATCTCAAAGTTGGAAACACGCATTGCAGGCGAAACGGTACAATATGTTTCAATTGCATAAAGAGCTATATTTTGTCCCAGTGCATGCATGAAAGATCCAATTGGATGGAGCGCATCCGGAATTATTTTTTTCACGTCCAGGTGGTTTGAATCGTATTCCCTGAGAGCGTCCTCAACGTCAATAATCGACAAACCGTATTTCTGCGCCATCTCAAGATGATGCCCGCTTATTTCGGACACCAGTTCCTTTGAGGGCGAAAAGACGCCGTAATCCCGGAGCGGAAGAATGAGTGACACCGTTGGTTTACCTGTCAGCGCCAATTCCCGATACAGCTTTTGAATATTGGTTTTTACCAGCGAAACAGGGATGCGGGCATTGAATGCAGCGTGAACATCATTCACGTTTGATTCTGTTACAATGACATTGACGCCGGAAATCTGATGGCTGTTTCGTACAATTGCAAAAACATTCTGCAGCGATGTCGAGGCACCCAATGCGTAATTGAATACATCTGCATGAATGGCGAGGCCATTTCGAAGGCCATTTCTGCGAAGGGAATTGGAACCACCCAGCAGACAGATTTTGGGACGCGGTTTAAATGGCGCTGTGTTCATATGATTTCTCCAGTCAGCATCTTGATGACTTTTCGTGATGACTTTGTCCGAAGTGACCGTGCTGTATGTAATTGGCCCCTGAGCAACAAATTCATTGTTGACGGGGAGGGAATCCGCAATTAAAGTAACTGGACAATACCATGAGCATCCCAAAAATTCATCGACAAATATCGAATAAGAAACCTTCTCAATAGCAGTCAGTTGCAGAAAATATCTGTATGCTTGTCAGTCTTACAACTGATATAGTCAGAACATGACTGCAAAACGGATAAACAATTTTTTTTTCTGACTGCATATGTCTCCTTTGCGCTCTGCATCGGAATGATTTCATGTGGAACGGAGTCTGCCGGAGACGAAAAACGGCGGCGATGATGACAGTTCTGCTGAGGCTGATTCAGACACCGGCACTGGCGCCGATACCGACACAGATACTGATACTGACTCAGACACAGATGCTGACTCAGACACAGATACCGACACAGATACTGATACTGACTCAGACACAGATACTGATACTGACTCAGACTCAGACACAGATACTGACTTAGACTCTGATACAGACACAGACTCTGATACAGACACAGACTCTGGTACAGACACTGACTCTGATACAGACACAGACTATGATATGGACACTGACACCGATACCGACACGGACACCGACACGGACATCGACACAGATACCGATGCCGATACGGACACGGATACGGACACGGATACAGACACAGACACGGATACGAACACCGATTTGCCAATTGAACCAGATCAGGTGTTTTTCGATGATTTTGAATACGCCGCCACGTCGGACAGCGGACTCAATGAAATGGGTTGGTATCTTCGTTCCGGCTCTGGTGGTCCTGGCCCGGATGGTTGTGCCTGGTCCGCCGATAATATTTCCTTTCAGAATGTGGATGGGCAAACGGTGATGCGACTGATTGCGACCACTGACGGTTCAGGTTCGGGATCAACGCAGGCGGAGATAGGCAGTCCGGTAAAATTTCTGGAAGGCACCTATGCCGCGCGCGTTCGGTTTACAGATGAACCTGTGAGCGGTTCGATTGACGGCGACGAAATCGTTGAAACGTTTTTTTCAATCACACCCTGGAGCATGGCTGCGCTTGAAGAATACAGCGAAGTGGATTTTGAATGTCTGGCCAATGGTGGATGGGGAATCGATATGCCTGCATTGTGGTACACCGCATGGGATGTGGCGGAGCCATCACAGAATGTGCACAACGCAATTGAATCCAGTTTTGCCGGCTGGCAGACCCTGCTGTTCACGGTCTTTGGCGGCGACGTATCGTACTATGTCAATGACGAGCTGAAAAATGTGCATGGCGACGACTTCTATCCTGAAAGTGAAATGAGTATCAGTTTCAACCTTTGGTTTGTCGCGGATGGCTTTGCCGCAGGTAATGGGAACAGGCAATACGAACAGGATGTCGATTGGGTGTTTTACGCCAAAGATGTCAATCTGTCCTCAGCTGAGGTTGAAAGCATTATTAACGATTTCAGAACCAGCAACATCAACCGTGTGGATACAATCTCCGAGTAGCTGTGGACTCATATGCAGTTATGCGCGTTCACACCAGGAGCGAAAAACTCAGGCATCCAATAATCCCAGCAGATTTGGCAATTCAGTGATATTGGAAATGCAATGGTCCGCCGGAGACAGGTACGGGTGTAAATCCGGCGCTTTGAAAAACGCGGACTCGATGGCCACAACCGTCATCCCAGCGGCCCTGGCCGCCTGAATTCCCCGCGGCGAGTCTTCGATAACCAGACATTGTTCCGGCGTTGCCTCAAATCGCTTCATGGCGGCGAGCCATGGGTCGGGGTGGGGTTTTGAATTTGGATAGTCGCCGTTGAGTAACTGAAACGCAAAAAAGGAAAGCAGATTGCCAGTGCGGCTGTGAATTTCGAAAAAGTTGTTTTTCATGCTGGAACTTACGATACACATTTTAAAGTGGGCGGCGCATTGGGTAACCACCTCTTCAACACCCGGAATAAGGATGTCCTCCGTACGCAAAAAGTCAGAGTACAGCGAATCGCGCTTTTTTCGCAGAAGCCTCAGCTGTTCATTGGAAATGCCATGGGCCGAGGCGAGGTCGAACACCGATTGCCCCATTCGCAGAGACGTTTCTCGGAACTGCGCCTGTGTCAATCGAATGCCGATTTCGCTGAGTACCTGACACCCCGCTGCGAAGTAGTACTGTTCGGTATCCACCAGAACACCGTCGTTGTCCCATAAAAGATATTTAATTTGTGAAAATGACGCCCGGGTTTGCATATCGCATCCATCTCCCTGGGGTTGGAATATGTCAGGCAAATATAGATTGACCGTTTGGATATTTCCCCTAGGATTTGTCTTTAAACTATTCCGTCAGGAGAAGGAACATGAGAATAAACGTTTTTTCCATTGGTTTTTTGCTCTCTATCGGTTTTGGGATGGCTGGCTGCAAAATGGACGCACCGGCAGAGCAAAAACCAGCCGTCGCAGTTGAAGCATCCAGAGATGTTGCGACTGTCGATGCGCAGGTGACATCCGCCAATGCGGCACCAACCGCGGCTTCCAATGCACAGGCCGAAGAGTCGTCCGTTGCGGCGCCTGAAAAAGTGGTTGAGATACCCGCCGAAGTGAAAGTGAAGTCTGAGACAGAGAAAAAGAAACCCGAGGCCAAGCCCCCCGCGTCCACGGGGCTTACCGGGATACCCTCATGTGACAGGTATGTGCGGACTTTCGAAAAGTACATCAAATGTGAAATGATTCCAGTGGCATCCAGAAATGCTGCCAAAGAGAATGTTGACGCGATGAAGCGCACATGGGTAAATTTTAAAGACCTCCCTGAAGAGGGTAAAAAGGCGGCGGCCGACGGTTGCACCGGGGCGACACAAGCGCTGATGCAGGCGGCTGAAGCAATGAATTGCAACATCCGTTAACCACGTATACCTGACCCTGCCTCAAATTTTCTCACAATCGGATGCGTCCCCGTGACAGTGAATCCGTTGTAACTGATACTTCGTTATTGGTGAGGATGATCCTGTCTCGATTGAGTTATTCCGGCTGATACTCAAAGGGACCGATGTCTGTGTAATCTGGCGTGCCTATGCCGGTGTTTGCCACACTGGGGTCATCTGTTCTTGGATTGCTGCGTATATCATTCTCGGGAGCCACATCTCCATTGCCTGCATCAATGCCAGGGAAGTCTCGACCCAGCGTGGTGGGTTGAAACGATATGTCAAGTTCATCGCCTGTAACATACGGGATGTTGATGTTTCCGTCGCCCGGGGTGTCACCATTGGTGATTGACCATGTGACCTTTGGCGGCACAATGGTCTCCGGTGTTGTATAGAGCGCTCTGCCCAAAGCCGTTCCCCATACGACGCTGTTGGTTATTTCAACTGATTTCGCATCGGTATTGTTCACATCATGCGTGTTCGCTTAAGAAGCTCACTTTCTGAAAATTAATTGAAAAAGGCCATCAGTTTTGCCAAAAAAGTTTTGCTACAA
>JAFGWT010000285.1 GCA_016937015.1 Deltaproteobacteria bacterium
AGATTGCGCCCCATGATAAGTTCGCCCACCATGTACAGCTGGCCGCCATCCTCACCCACTTCGATGATTTCACCGATATTGGGGTGGTGCAGTTGGCCAGCCAGCCTCGCCTCATCGAGAAACATATCCACAAACAGTTTTTGGTTGGAGAGGTGGGGATGGATAATTTTTATGGCCACCAGCCGTTCGAATCCGGCCAGCCCTGAAAGTCGTCCGAGATGAACACTCGCCATGCCTCCGGCAGCCATTGGGTAAATGACTTCGTACCGTCCGACTTTGGCGCGTGAGAGGGCCGGTGGGGGAATGGATGAAATGCTTGGCCGAACAAACGGTTTTTTCCCGGCGGTATTGGTGTCGCTTGTTGCAGGCGAGGTCATTGTACTGCCACTGCTGCGGTCCGATGAATCGGATGCCCCGCTGACGTGGCTGGGGGGCGCTGGGGGATTCGACACAGAATCAAATAAAATTGCGTGAATTGATTCAGTTACCGTGTCATCCTGCAGCTCAGATGAATCGTCATTAAATGGACCGTACAGCTGTTCCGGCGCAAGGGCCGATTCACTGTGATGTTTTATTTTGTCAGGTGGCGTCATTTTGTCCTGGCCATCATTTCCGGTTAATGCCATGGCTGCGTGGTTTCTGAACCACACCCCGCCATATGATTTCGTTTGGGCGTCGAGTCAGCAGTCGGATGAATACCCTTTGCCTTAAAACAGGTGTGCGGATGATTTGAAGTTGAGCCACAGCCGGTCGAAGTCAATGCCGGGTTGAGCGTCAGAAAAACCTGTTTTTGGGCAATGACAGTAAAAAAATATCCTGATATGCCCCCGGGCACTATTATCGACAGTTCGAGAAGCGGATTAACAACGGTGGGGGAAAAGATTTACAATGTGCTGAAATTAAAGCGGAATATTCTCATTATGTGCCGATTGAAATAGAGACAGTGTACATCCCTGCAGAAAAATCAATTTTTCGACGTGACGAATTGTTATGAACGGCCACGCAGGTGAATTTGCCTGGCGCGGCGATGTGCCATGCGATCTCTCGCCGGTAGCTGCCCATGGCGCCGATACCAAAGCGGTTGTTTTTTTTACGACAGAGGCCATCGAGCTGACCGCAAAGAACAAGGACCGGTGTGGCGCATGAAATGTCATACCCCCGCAAAGTCGGGGGAATCTGTATTTCTCGCGCATGAACGCTGCATGTGGATGGTTCCCGATTTTTATTTGAGCCAAATGATCCGATGATTTACTATCGTGCCCATGAAAGCATGGATACTTGAACAGACAGCGTCGGTGGCGGAAAATCCTGACCCCCTGCGGCTGGTGACCTTGCCACGCCCGGAACCGGCTGAAGGTGAAGTGCTCATTCGAGTGCGCGCCTGCGGTGTATGTCATACGGAACTGGATGAAATCGAAGGACGAACACCGCCGGCCGTGTTTCCCGTAATCCCCGGGCATCAGGTGGTGGGAACAGTTGAGAGTCCCTGCCATGGCAGAGGTGACGTTGAAGTGGGTGATCGCGTCGGCGTGGCGTGGATTTTCAGCGCATGCGGGCAATGTGACCATTGCATGGCCGGACTTGAAAATCTGTGTGAAAACTTTCTGGCAACCGGCAGGGACCGCAACGGCGGCTATGCCGAGTACATGGTGGCCAATGAACACTTCGTGGTCCCCATTCCGGATGTGTTTTCAGACGTTCAGGCCGCGCCGCTTTTATGCGCAGGTGCAATCGGATATCGCTCCCTGTCGCTCTGTTCACCTCGGAATGGTCAGCATATTGGGCTAACGGGGTTTGGGGCATCGGGGCATCTGGTTCTTAAACTGATCACCCACGAGTACCCGCAATCGAAGGTATATGTGTTTGCCCGCAGTGAACATGAGCGGGAATTCGCGATGCAGCTGGGCGCCTGCTGGACAGGAGATACCACTGATACACCGCCTCGCCTGCTTGATGCCATTATTGATACCACACCAGTATGGACGCCGGTATTCCATGCGCTGTATGCGTTGCGTCCGGGCGGCAGACTGGTTATCAACGCCATTCGCAAGGAGAATCACGATGTGAATATTATGTCCCGTCTGGATTACCCCAAACAGTTATGGCTCGAAAAGGAAATCAGGAGTGTGGCAAATGTAACCCGCAATGATGTCTCCGCTTTTATTCGAATCGCCGCATCAATGTCGTTTATTCCGGAGTTGGAGGTGTATCCATTTGCAAAGGCCAATCAGGCGCTCCACGATATGCGCACCCGTAATATCCGGGGTGCCAAGGTGCTCAGGATTGACTGACGGCAAAATGAATTGAGGGCGATGGCGGTTGGATGGCGGCGCTATTGGCTGCACTCACCGTCGTATGCGACGGAAACCCGTTCTTCATCGGCCGCGCAGATGTTCAGGTAGGAGATGCCGTTGCAGCCACATACCGGCGAAAGTTCATTGCAATTGTTGTGAATCGGGACGCATGAGCCTTTGTCTCCGCAGCCTGGTCGCTGACAGACCTCCCATCCACTCGCGCCACAGTCGCTGTAGGTTTCGGTGCAGGGATAGCCGGTAATTTCCGGAACAAAGCATCGTTCGGCTTCGAGATTCCGCATACAGGTGAAGGTTACAGGGCAGCAGAACTGGTTGGCAGCACAGACGTCGGCATTGGGATTGCATAGCGTCCGTTCGCCTGGGGCGTAACTGTCACTGTCGACGCTGATGAAGGAAGGCAGTGAGTTGTCGCCCGTGAATAGACTTGATTCGATTATTCCACCACAGGGGGACAGTGGTGCCATGGCTGAGACCCTGACACCATGGGCGAAAGCGGCGCATTCGCTTTCATAGTTTCGTCCGTCGCAGCCGCAGACCAGAGTGAGGTACTCCAGGTACACCTGATAGCTTGCGTTATTGTCAAACTCGCTGCCCACATCCGGTAATTGTCGCTTTGGGGTGCAATCTCCAACTCGCGGTTGACATGTCCCATTGCCCAGACACAGATCCGAGCGACAGAACGCATCCGGGGCGCAATCCGCGTTGGAATTGCACAGTTCGCCGATGGCGACAACACCGGCATCGATTTGGGCTAAGGTATCTGCGATGGCACTGGCGGTGTCAGAACTGTCAGTACCATTGTCATCGAAATCGGTTGTCACCTCGGTTGAACTGCCACATGTTTCAGTCAGGGGATTAAAACATGCTTCGCGTGCAAAACAGCAAATCTCATTTTCTGCACATTCAGAAAGGCCGCAGTACACCACAGGCGTTGATGTGTCAGTGTCTGAAATAATGATCCCGGCATACTTTTCCATCAAGGGGCTCTGGGCAGCATCTTCAGTCGCCGTGTCATCATCGAGAACGGCCACCACATTGTTGCATCCCAACCACAGCAATGCCGGACTGACATAAAAAAATATGAAATACGCAGTAAACCTGGGCGATTTGGGAAACGGTTTAAAATTGAAGTGTGTCATTTGTTACCTCTCTGTTGAATCCAGCCCTCACCCGTCGAGGGTCGCCCCCCATGGATTCCTGCGACACCGGTTTTGGCTCAATTAAGAAAATAAATATTTTTTTGAGCCCATTTCATATGCGGCCGCATCATAATGAACGGAATGAAGGCCAGAGGCAACATATTGAAAACTGCGACCGTTTCAGCTTTGTTTGAGAGGAGCGATTGGCCACCTGAAAAAATTGCAGTGGAAGCTGCGGGGGGGAGTCACTGGGCGAGGGAAGTGATGTATCGGCAGTATGCGCCCTTTTTAATCAACCTCCTCACTCGCCTGTCGGGGAGCGGCAGTGGCGTGGATGACGTGGTGCAGGACACTTTTCTTTTGGCATTTGAAAAAATCGGAACATTAAAGGACCCAATGGCGCTGAAAACGTGGCTGTGCCGAATCGCCATAAATGAATTGCGAAAACGGGAG
>JAFGWT010000286.1 GCA_016937015.1 Deltaproteobacteria bacterium
CCATCGCGCTCGTTTGCCAGAATGTATACAGCCGGTTTTTTATTCATGATTGTCGGAAATAGCACATCAGCGAGCTTTCTGAAAGTCATCAATGCTATTGCTGGATGCCCGCCTTCGCGGGCATGACGATATGTCTTCGCGAGCATGACGATATATCTTCGCTGTTATACCGCGCTCTGAGCGCGTTCCAGACCCCCCAACTGACATGCTGAAAGTCGTTTATAACTTTAATTATGGCAGATTCTGCAGGTGGGGTGGGTATTGCTTTCGCTGCTTGGGACGGTGGATTTCCAGCCTGGTGGATGGGGATTGATGCCCATGGCTTCGCGATGGCAGTTGACGCAGTTGGATGCGGCGCCCTGGTCGTGACAGCTGGCGCACCTTAGAATGTCTTTGCGCGCCTCGGCGCCGTGGGAGCCCGGACCGGCATTAATCCATTCCGTGTCCCCTGGATGCGGTGAGTTAGTGCCCCCCTGATCGATGCCCGCGCCAACACCGGTGCGATTATGACATGCGCTGCAATAGGAGACGCCGTGACATTTGAGACAGCTGGCCGGTTTGGCCCGGCTTTCAATCGGGTGTTTCGACATCCAGTCACCGCTGTGCATAAAGGTGCGGTCCACTTTATCGGGAAATTTAAGCGAAGGGCGAATAGTGCTGTTTTTGTTGTGACAGTCCGCACAAAACGATTGCTCGTGGCACTGACTGCAGTTGGCTTCGGCCGCGGATGCCTCCAGACCATGACGCGCCATGAATCCCGGAGCGTGCCTGTAGTAATCATTTTCAACCATGTCATACAGGTCCAGACGATC
The DNA here is from genome assembly GCA_016937015.1 of Deltaproteobacteria bacterium. GTDB lineage: Bacteria > Myxococcota_A > Polyangia > JAAYKL01 > JAAYKL01 > JAFGXQ01. The sequence continues at coordinate 813 of JAFGWT010000286.1, forward strand.
GTGACACAGGTCGCAGCGGCCCAATGAAATGTCTTTTTTGTGACATGACGCACATTCCTCGTGGTGAGGCAGCAGCTGGGTTCGCGTTGCTGTGGTGGTGGCCGTGGCCGCGCCCGCATGACAGGATGCGCAATCGGTCATGACGTCGGGCTGCCGTTTTTTATGGGTTTGATGGGAGAACTTCAGCGGCGCCGGCGTGGGCTTTTGCCAACCATCGGATTCTTCGGCATTGGTGTGACAGACCTTGCAGCCTTCCTCATCCTCCACATCATGGCAATCCCCGCACTTATCCATCGACATCGGCTCAATTTTCTGCTCGGCATCCTGTACAATATTGGCGTGACAATCGCTGCAATCCAGGCCCTGCTCCGAATGCAGGTTGTGAGAAAATATGATCACGTCCTGGGACGCAGTTGTGGCGCAGGCGACAATCAGCCCCGAAAGAAAAATCAGATTTATTTTCGAACGGGTGATTAAACGAAGAAAAAACCAGGTGCTTTTTTTCAAATATTCCACAGTCACTCCTGATTTGAATAAGTCTTCATGAAGTTATAGGCAAATGTGAGCATGCCCTGAATTTCTGCCTCTGAATACGGCGTCTTGCCACCACGAAATGTGGCACCGGTGCGAATCCGACTGGTGTAATAAAAAACACTTACATCCCCAAGTATACCGGTCTGGCCGTCCAGCTTTGTATCCTGATAAAAATCCATGTAATAATTGAGTGCGCTTTTAACGCCCGAGCTGCCAAAGGGAATCAGCGCCCCAATGCGCAGTTGGTTAACCGCGGTTAAATCCCTCGCGACCCGGCCAAAGCCAATGCGGGCATTACCGAAATGAGCGAGCTGTCCAAACTTGACAATGGCATCCGCATCGATTTGCTGCCCCAGTTCCATCGCCGGCGTCCATCCCTCATCATCGGCATCCAGAAACTGATAAAACAGCTGGCTGTATGCCCCTTTAATTGTGAGACGCTTTATTGGCATGATGGCCAGAGATCCACCCACCGCATTGTGTTTTTCGTTGGAGAACACGGAAAATATCGATGTATTGGCGATAAACAGTGACGGATCCACGTGACGGTAGTGAGCGCCCACGTTGACTTTGCTGCCCATAAAAAAATCCAGATACGCTCCTGCATCCCTAAGCGCCATGGTGGTCAAATCAATATTGGTTTTTCCAGTCAGCGACATCCAGTCCGCAGGGGTCAGCAGCAGGTCGGTTCCCAAAAGACGTGCTGCGGTCTCACGGTTGTCCGACAACTGCAACAGCGATACCCCCATGTTGATTACTTCCTCATAGCGGAAGAACAGTCGCCCGCCCACCGCAAAGTCCCCGTCCCGTTTCCAGTCAGTGTAGCCGCGCCCAAATTCGTCAAACCGGTCCGTCGATTCGTTCTGATACCAGTCCGGGCCCTGTCTGGGTGACACCAGAAGCCCCGCATAGCCGTCGAGCCCCAAATGCGCCGGCGTAAACAGCGTAATGCGTCCCCCGTCGATATGCAGCCCTTCGGCCGCGCCGGAAAAGATCATCATCCGGCCCAGTCGGGCGTCAATAACGCGATTTTGCAGCTGAATGTAGCCATACACAGGGTCCGCAACAAATCGATTGTCGAGGTACACATTCAGCAGGTCCACCCCGGCGATACCCTGAAAATGAATACTCAATCCGTCGAGCCCCAGATGGTCGGCTCTGAGGGTAATGATTTCGTAAAACGGCATAACGTTGAGATTCTGTCGTTCGTACCGGCCAGGCTCACTCATCTGCATCTGCCGGCGTTGAGACATAAACATATATGACTGCAGCGAGCCGTTTACCCGCGGCGCCGGTTTGGCCATATCAACGGACACCGAGGACTGCATCACCTTCACAGCCGGGTCCGGCGCAGTCTCTTCGCTGGTCGACGTCTCCTGGCCAAGTGCAAGCACCGGCAATACAAAAAACAAAATGATGGCAAAGAATGGGGTCCTCAAATTAAACCTCAGTTTAGGGCGCAGAATCATCGACAGCCTTTTGAATTAAAGGCGCCAAGCATGAACAATAACCGCATTCACTATAAATGAAAACGTCCCGGGTTTCGAGCATCATTTTAATGGCATTGAACCTGCCTGATCCCGTATCCTGCTGAATTCGCGACTCCGGCCACCGCTCTGAACAGAATTGACCATTATTAAAATAAAGTTTGTCTTAAATACAGAGGACTCATATTATCTTCCAAAACTATGGAAATTTTACATGAAAAGTGCGGGGGCATCTCCATGCAGGAAAGGAAATAACAAACCATGAGAAGAATTCTATACCGAAATACCATTATCACTATTGCCGCCTTTGGGCTGGTGACCCTCTGTCGGTTGTCCCCCGCTGAAGCGCAGCAACCCATCATCGGCGCAACCGCCGTTGACACCGGCACCCCCGCCACCACCGCAGGCACAA
>JAFGWT010000287.1 GCA_016937015.1 Deltaproteobacteria bacterium
CAGGATGCCATCGACGCCGCGTTGGCACAGACGCGCGGCAATAAGGCCCGCGCCGCCAAACTGCTGGGGGTCGGTCGCGCCACCCTGTACCGGTACCTCGACGGTCAGAAGTAGTCGACGGTTTTGCCGGATTCGCTCATTATCCGGCGCATTTTTCCCGGCGCTTTTTTCCCCTTGCCAAACATTGAAAAATACCAATGAATAATTAAAAAATTTACGGGAGATGTGTCGATGGGAATTTTCGATAGCTGGGCCATATCCAGACTGGTTTTACATCGGCGCGTTGGGGGGATTTTCAACCAATCACACAGGAGATGAAAATGAGCGATGTAAAAGTGGTTCGGCAGCCTTTGCCGGATGAAATTAAAAAACAGGGTATTTTAGATTGGGGTATCTGGACGAAGGAAGTATCCAGATTTCCATGGACATACGACGCCACCGAAACCTGCTATTTTCTGGAAGGGGAGGTGGTGGTCACACCCGAGGGCGGTGAGCCGGTTCAAATCGGAAAAGGGGATTTGGTGACATTCCCCAAAGGTATGAGCTGCACCTGGGATATTCGAAAACCCGTGCGCAAGCATTATTCATTCGAAGACTGATCAGGCATTCGGCTTACAAAATTGAACTTTGAAAAAAACAGCTGCCTTGAGGCGTCCGTTGGGACGGCAAATGCACCTGTGCATTGAGAGCGCTCGAAGGGGGAGGCGTCGACTTTGCGATTGCATTGCATGGTTGCCTGTCGTTGCCTGTTGCAGTGGTCCGTCGTTGCCCATTATCCCACTCAGCAGAGACGACGTGATTCGGTGGCAGACAGAATAATTTGATGCAAAAATCCGGATGTGTTGTAAATAACAGAAGTCACGACAATGAAACTGCTGCACCAACAAAGGATTGATCATATGAGTAAACAACTGTTCCTGCTGCCTGTTCTTGTGGCTGCACTTGCCGCATGCGCGAGTTCGCCCAGGGTCCCCCGGGATGCCCGTTCTGAGAATTTTGATGTGACCGCCCGTTATCTGGATTTGGGGGGACAGGTGTACGCCTACATGGATGTGGAGGGCGATGTGGTGGCCGCGGCTGAGCTGATGAATGAGGTAATTGCTGTTGTTGACGAAATTCCACCTCAGTACAAAGCCCGGGTTGATGCGGTGGGCATTGCAAAAAAACTTGGCCTCACCGACGTGCAGGCGATTGGCATGAGTTCCTACAAAGAGGGCGATCGTTTCATTAACAAATCCTTTGTCAAAACCGCGTACCCGCGAACCGGGTTGATGCGCTATTTCGGGGAAGACCCCCATCCGTTCGAGATTCTGCAGATGGCGCCTGCGGATGCCATGTTCGCCTTTGAGACCGACGTGAATCTGCAGGCATTCCTCGATACCCTGTACCTTGTGCTTCAGGATGTGGCAGACCCAGGGGTTATTGAAGACGTGAATCGGCATCTTGATTCACCAGTGGTTCCGGGGGCCATGACGTTCAGGGAACTGATGTCTCAGTTAAACACCAAAATGATGGGGGCGGTATCGTTCCACCCCACGCGTCGGATGCGGTTGCCGGATACGGATATTGAGATGCCGGTGGTGGAGGCTTTTTTCGCAGTGGACAATATGGGGCCGGTTATGGACATTCTGATGCTCAAGGCCCGGGAATTGCCCATTTTCTCCGTGTGGGAGGATGCGGAGTGGCAGCGAATCGGTGTGGCGGAATTTCTGACGGCGGAGCTGCTTGATTACCGTCCCGTGATCTGGCGCCACATCCCAACCCAGCGCTTATACATTGCAACCGATTCAGCCTATCTGGATAAATGTCTGCAGATGAAGGACGGATTGGGGCAAAGCGATGTGTTTCAGCAACTTTCGGCATCGTTGCCGGTTCAGTCCGGCAATTCAGTCATGTATGTTTCGCCCGAAGTGTATAACAGCGTGGTCGTATATGTCGACAAAGCGTTGGCCAAAGAAGAGAAGCTGACATCGATTCGAAAGGTACTCGGGGTCCTGGCGGCGAAAGTGTCCCCAGGCCAGGTGTGGATGAGTCAGAATACGCCGGATGGTATCTACCAAGTATCCAGCTCAACCTTTTCCCATAAGCTGACACTGATGGGATCGGTCTATCTGAGCCAGATTTATGCGGCCAGCATACTCGGATTTGCGGGGCAATTTGTGTTTGATGGAATGCTGCATAATTTGTTTGGGGGCATTGGGGATTCACCGGCGCCCGCAGAACCGTCGTATCCGGAAGAGATGCCCCAGGAGTACCCTGAAGACGGCTCTGACGAGACGCCGGAAAATCCGTCGGGATCACAGCTGAACAATGGGACGCAGATGGCGCCAGGGCAAAATGATGATTCCGGTGATGTGCCAGAATACGTTGATGAATTTATGAAAAAATGGAAAGAGCGCCATCCTGGTGCTGAAATCTGAAGCGCCCTTGGCGGCGGCCGGTACAGGACGGCGAATTTACTAAGCCTTTTAAGATTAATGACATGATGTACCAGTACAAATACCCCCGACCGATGGTCTGTGTGGATGTGGCGCTGTTTGAGCGCGTGAACAACGGTCATGTAAGACTCCTGCTGATTCG
>JAFGWT010000288.1 GCA_016937015.1 Deltaproteobacteria bacterium
CAGACTCATTTATCGACAGTCTCTCAAGTTGGGAATGACGAAATGCTCTTAATGGCGGTGATTTCGGCTTAAAGACTAACCTATGAACAATTAAAAGTGCTGCAACGCGTTCAATATACCTCACTCGCAGTAGCCAGCAGCATCAGATTTCGGGGGGTGATTTCCCGGGGGCAAAATGTGCCGTACGTTACCTGGTACCCATTTTCTTCAAGGTATGCCACCCTATCCAGAAACAGCCAGATTTCCAGCACACGACGAAAAAGCTGTCTCGAAATGCTCAGTGCGCTCACCAGATGCTGGCGGGTCCATCCTGCCTGTTCCGCAGCTGACCAGTCAATCCTGCGCGGCAACGGCAACCCCTTATTCTGTGCTGCGAATCTGCAAAATTTTTCAAAGCTTCCCCGCACAATCATTGGCGGGATTTTTCCAAGGGGGGTATACGCATCCTGACCGGTTGCCTGACGCAGCAGTAAATCCATGCCCTGACGAAACGCCATCTCCCGCTTTCGAAACTGCCGTTTGGAAGCAGTGGTCTTCACCTCATCAAGCGCCGGCAATCGCAGCTGATGGCGGGTGAAAGTCAGGCCGGTGTGACGACCCGCTGTCGATAAGGGCTCAAAATGCATGCCATCAATACGCTGATAGCAACAGGGCACCACCGCCAAAAACGCCGGCCTGTGTTCAATCGCCAGCTCAAACAGACGACTGTTCAGATGCCCGCAGGCGTGCAATGCCACAACACCTGTATCCCGGGATAAAACAGCTGAAAGGGGCTTTGAAAGCACATCGGCTGCAACAAACACAACCTTACGGTTTGCTTCCTGCATCGCCCGATTCCCCTGCACCACCAAATCCGGATTAATCTCCACACAGGTAACCGGATGATTAAATCGGTCATGCACCGTGACGCCCAGATGCCCTTTTCCCGCGCACCAATCCACCCAGCGCGCCACGCCCATGGGAAATCGGTCGGCCATCACCGGCACAAAATGGGCTATCTGTTGCCCTTTTCGTTCATCCACACCCCTTTGCCGCGCTATCCGACTCACCCGCGCCCCTGGCAGTACAGGGACGTCGCTCAGCCTCATCAGCGTCTCACTCAGTTCGGGCGCCACCGCGGACTTTGCCAGAAACGCGACGGGGTCGTTTTCAACTTTCTCCAATTGGTCAGGGGATATGTGTCGAAGGCTTTTTGAAAGTTCGGGCCAGTCTTTCTCCCAGGGAACGGGCAATCCCACAAAGGGACGCTGTTCCCAAAGTGCCCGATGGGTCTCCAAAAACAGGGCCGTGTCATGCAGGCGCTGAGCGATATCGTCAATCAAATCTGCTTCTGCCGCTGCGCCTCAATGGCAACCACCAGTAATATCGCGGCCACCGCCGGCGCCGCATACACGCCCCCATGAACAGTGATTCCGGCCCGCAACGCCCACGCGACCGCCAGCGCCATCACTGCATACCCCACCGAACACACCAGTAAAAACACCATAAACCGCGCCACCACGTTAAAAGACGCAGTGGCTTTCGAAATCACCTTGCGAATATACCTGTCCAGAACCACCACCACTGTCGCGGTCAACACCATCACCAGTTCGGGCAAATGATTCTGTGCCAATTGATTCCAATAGCTCATCGTCAGTAATTCAGTAAAATCCATTGATGCATCTCCTGTAAACAGCACCTGTGCGGCAACCCTATTTTTGGTATTCGTCATATGCGGAGAGAATCTCAGTGGCAATCCGTTCCCCAAGGGTCGTGTATCCCCGAACGGTCAGATGAATCCCATCTGTCTGCGCCATCGCGGGCGATACCGACTGCCATATCCTGTGAGCGCCTTCTCCCCCCATCATATCTCTTAAATTGATAAATCCGCATCCAACCTCAGCCGCCACCTCTCGCTGCACCTGAATAATCCAGGTAATGCGATCGCTTTCGCCATTCTCCGAATCCCTGTCAGGCGGACCGAGCATCAGGCACGACGCATCCTTTGCCCCCCCCATAAACCGGTTCATGGTGGTGCGGACTTTTTCCTTGTACGACTCGGGATTGATAGTCCTGGAGCCGGACTCATTTGTGCCATACATGGTCACAATAAGACTCGGGTCCCGTCTGGCGATTTGCTTTTGAAGCTCGGTTTCATTCCAGCGATGGGGGGTATAGAAAAAACCGCCATTCACTCCCAATGCATCATACACCACGCCCCTGTTGGACTCCACTGCGGCACCGAATAGCCTTACCTCACCATCGCCGTCGGTGCGAATCTCAAACTTATGGGGCCCCTCTTTCACTTTCATCTTGAAAAAGCCAGTCCGCTTTTTCTGCCCCCCCGTATCCACCGTCCCCCGCTGTGCGCCATCCACAAACACCTTCAAATGCCCGCCATCGGGCTGGACCATGTAGAAGAGGTCAAACAGAGACACTGTTTTACCAAATCCTTTTTCAGGATTTGTTTCCACAAAGGAACGTGCAAGGGGCGTGACAGTTGCGGTGGTTATGCCGGCCAGACCGTAATACCCGTCGAGCGTCGCGGGATCTGCGGCGATAAGGATGCGTTCAGCCTCCCAATCTCCGGTAGCGGACACTTCAATATCCTTGGGGCGATAGGACCGCCAGGGTTTGCCCAGAAGAATGAATCCCCGGCCACCGTCTCCAAAACGCGTCTGCAATGCGCGCCGAACTGTGGTGGTCAAAAAATCTGCGGCAGTGTGTGAATCCCCATAGTGGAGAATACGTACTTTATCCCGTTTACCCTGCTCCAACGCCTGCAGCGCATCAAAGAATGCGGCCATCGGGTCATCCCCCATCACCGGCACTTCAATGCCCACCCGCGGATCAATGGTCAGTCCATCCGGGCCAACATCCGCTCCGGTGTCATCGTCCTCCTCCGAATTGTTACTCTGGCCAGCCTGCTTAAGAAAATCGTCCGCACTGTCGCTGCCTTTGGGATGACGATTTTCAGCATTGGGACACGACAGCACAAACACACTCAAAATCAGCAATACTGCGAGACTTGACTGCTTCTCCACCCAGTGACCGACGCTGGTATGATAAAGTGCTTCCATGTAGGACATGGTACTACTTTTTCTTACCGGAAACAACATTTTGAACCAAAAACCTTTCCGTTACCCCCTTTTTATAATTATACACATATATTAGAATTCAGTTGTGAAATATCGAATTTTAATGGCAAAAGCGCGCGTGATTTCCGACTTCAGATCTTGGCAAATCCGTTGCTTTGATGTTTATGGAGAGTGTGAATTTTTTGAGGTACACCTTCTTACTACTTGTCATTGGTCTTAGCTGCATTGCATTTGCATCTCCCCTTCCTTTGGCGCCTTCTGCTGCCGCCGATTCGACATCGAACACTCGACCCCGCAACTGGCGTGGCGTCCGCGTCCTGCATATTGTGGATTCTCAACTCGATAACTGGGGCTACAAAGGGACGCTGAAAAAGAAATTCAAAGAGGCCGGCGCCGCATATTCCGCCGCTGCCTGGAAGGGCTCCAGCAGCCGTTCGTGGTTATGGTCCGGAAAACTCCAGCGCCTGATTCAGCAAAAATCACCCCATGTGGTTCTGGTGAATCTGGGAACAAACGTCAGCCGCGCGGACGACCCGGCCGGATACGCAAAGTTTATCACACGACTGGCCAGGAAAATCGCCCCCCGGGAATGCTACTGGATAGCACCGCCACCCTTAATTCCCGATGAACACGGCTTTTACGACATGCTTCAAACCGCTTCCAAACCCTGTGTCTTTTTGGATTCGCGACAAATCGAGTTTAACGTTTCCGGCAACCGGGTCTTTCATCTGAATAAAACCCAATCCGCCGTTTGGGCGGAACAGGTTTGGAAATGGCTGAATTCGCCATTGAGTTCGCCGGAGGACACTGATGGCGTTTAACTCCATTCAGTACGCCGTTCTCTTTCTTATCGCGTTTGGAGGAGCATGGCTGCTTTGCAACCACCAGCGTCTCAGAATTCTTTTTCTGCTGGCGGTCAGCTACATTTTTTATGCGAGTTGGAATCCCATATACCTCACTCTGATTGTCTTCTCATCGTCACTCGACTATTTTGTGGGCAACGCCATATTCAACAGCGATTCACCAGCCCGTCGCAGACTCCTTTTAACAGTGAGTCTGGTGGTCAACCTTGGCATCCTGTGCACGTTTAAATATTTTAATTTTTTCGCGTACGAGTTTTCCCAGTTGGCAGCGGTATTCGGATTCACTCTGAAGCCCTGGCATCTCAAGGTGTTGCTGCCGGTCGGCATATCTTTTTACACATTCCAGTCTCTCAGCTACACAATTGATATTTACAAAAAGCAACTTGAGCCTGCCAAATGGTACTTCCAGTACCTTCTTTTTGTTTCATTCTTTCCCCAACTGGTGGCGGGACCAATCGTTAGAGCCAAAACACTGCTGCCGCAATTCTGGAACAAACCCCGCGTCACCAACGAGCAGGGGAGCCGTGCCATTTTCCTCATTGCACTTGGGCTGGTGAAAAAGGTGGTCATTGCCGATTATCTCGGTGCGCATCTGGTCGATCCGGTTTTTTCGAATCCCCAAATGTACAGCGGCATCGAGAATCTCATCGCCATGTACGCATATGCATTTCAAATCTATGCCGATTTTTCGGCATATTCTGATATTGCCATTGGATCAGCGGCACTCATCGGATTTGACATACCGATAAATTTCAATGTGCCTTACACTGCCACAAATCTGCGCGATTTCTGGCAACGCTGGCATATCTCGCTGTCCACCTGGCTTAGAGACTATCTGTACATACCGATGGGCGGCTCCAAACTTGGAAAGGGACGGACTTACTTTAATTTAATGGCCACAATGGTGATTGGCGGCCTATGGCACGGCGCCGCACTGACATTTGTCTTCTGGGGCGCCATTCACGGACTCGCACTCGTTGTAACTCGCATAGTACAGAGATCAAATATCAAAAATCGAATGAACCCACATGCGGCAAAAATCATATCGACAGTGCTGACATTTCATGTGGTCTGTGCGGCGTGGGTATTTTTCCGCGCAGCTGATTTTTCGACTGCTCTGATGGTTTTCAAAAGCATCGCCCTGGGTGGGCTGCATACGGCCAATCTGGCATGGCCTGCTGTCGGTGTTCTGGCTGGCGCATTGACAATTCACTGGATTCCACCGGAGTGGAAGGAAAAAGCCAGAGTAGCGTTTTGCGCCGCGCCGGCATTGATTCAGGCCATCCTTGTCATCGGGCTAATCATCGCTTCTGAACAGTTGGCACAAACCGATGTGGCGCCCTTCATCTACTTTCAGTTTTAGTAAGCATTCAAAATCGCTGTGTGGAGAAACAAATGCAGACAGCGTCCTGCCTGTGTTGGAAATTAAACAATAACGCATTGAAGATGCACCAATACGTTCCACAATCAAAAGCCAGGACACCGTCATTACCACGAAAGCGGTAATCCAGATCGCACAAGACTGGATCTCCGCATGCGCCTCATGATTCTACAAAAGTAATGTTTGACTTCTTCGGCGTAATGTCATTGCCGCGCAGGCCTCATGATTCCACACAAGTAATGTTTGACTTCCTGGGCGCACCGTCATTGCCGCGCAGGCCTCATGATTCTACACAAGTATTGCTTGACTTCCTGGGCGCACCGTCATTGC
>JAFGWT010000289.1 GCA_016937015.1 Deltaproteobacteria bacterium
CTGGGTCCCCGCCTTCGCGGGGACGACGTGATGATGTCGCCGAATGCACTTGCGTTAAACGCGTTTATCGACAGTCTCCTTCGCGGGCATGACGAACAGTATTTCCTCTTAACCCGAGCTCTGAGAGCGTTCCAGACCCTCCTGTTTTTCAGATATAGTAAACAGTGCGTTTACATGAAAGAGAGCGGACATGACATCATTCAAACTGTCATTCATTCACATGCTGTTGGGATATATGATCTGGGCGGCCATATTTTCGGGATGGTGCGGCCGCAGCGACCGCAATGACGGATTGGATGCCAATACGAATGCCGACACCGACACAGATACAGCCGCCGACTCTGATTCCGATACAGACGCCGACTCAGACACAGACTCAGACGCAGACACAGATGCAGACACGGATTCCGGTCATCAGACCGCTGCAGGCATTGCCAGTTGCGAGGGTCTGGTTATTGACACGGCCCGTCATTCAATGACGGCGCTTGATAAGCCAGGCCGGCAACAGGCTGTCACGGATCCGGAATTTGGCACACGCATCGTCCGGATCACTGACGTGGCGAATGAAACCGGCGGTGCGGTCATCAAACCCATGTATTCCACGGTTCAGGCCTGGAATGCGGATGAGACGCTGCTGCTGCTCTACGACGTGGGCGGCGGACATCGCTTGTACAATGGCCAGACCTACGGGTTCATTCAGGCGCTCCAAATCAATCCGCCGGATTTGGAACAGGTTTACTTTAGCCCTGTCGATGGGGATATTTTATATTTCGCGGAGGGCAATCGCCTGATTGAATTTTCGATTTCGAAAAACAGCGGTGTTCCCATTCATACGTTTTCAGCCTGTGACAGCGTTTCTGCAGGCGACGATCCCATGTACATCTCCTGGGATGGACAGTCATTTGGATTTTTATGTTCCGGAGGTCGGCAGGGGTTTGTATATCACCTGGATAGCGACTCTGAATCGACCTATGTGAATGCATCGGATATTGGGCCCCAGGTGGCGCCCAGCGGCGAAGCGGTGTATCTGGCCGGCGACGTGTATGACGGCAACATGAATTTTATCCGCACGCTCAATCTGGAGAATCCGTACGATCACGCGTCACTGGGACAACTGGCAAACGGCCGGGATACATTGAACATGGTGGTGTTCGATGGCCGCGCAACCGGGACGCTGGTTACTTTTGATTTGCTCCTTGGCGACGCCACGGTGATTGTTGGGGAACAAACGGGATACCCGTATCCGCCCGCCGGCACCCATATCTCCGCGGTGGCCCATAAGGCGCCGGGATGGGTTGCGGTGTCGGTTGTGGGAAATGATTGCGATGGGCAGGATGTGCTCGACAATGAACTGCTGCTTGCCAATACCAACACCGGGGACGTATGTCGCATCGCCCATCATCGGTCATATGGAAAAAATGGTCCGCAGGGTTACTGGGCGGAACCCCACGCAGTGATTAGCCCAACCGGAACCCGTGTGCTCTTTGCCTCCGACTGGGGCGGCGGCCAGAGCGTTGACACGTACGTGGTGGAGCTGCCGGCGTATGCGTCAGGCAGGTCGAATCAGTAAAAACCAGGGGCATATCCGGTTTAAATCTGCCAGTCAAAGGTTTCCCTGAACAGTTCGGTGGTCCGGTATTTAAGCGCACCGGTTTGAGCGTCCTCCTGCTGTTCCAGCAGGTTAAACAGCCAGCAGTACCTGTGAATAAACACGTCGCAGAACGCATCATGGACCCGTTCATTCGGCGTGAGTGGCGGCAAAACCAGATTCATGCGGCCAAGCTTTTCGCCCAAAGACGGAAACGCCGTGGACCATGCCTTTGCCAATGCCATCTCATCCACACCGTCCACCGCCTTTTGCTGCAAAATGAATAAATCAAACAGTGCGGTGTGCTGAATGAATGCGAAGGGTTTTTCGTAACAGGTAAACAGCAGCCAGTTGAATCGGTTGGTGTAGACGAGAAACAATTGCCGATACAGCCGTGCCGTCTTCTTCTCACTGAGTATTTCGTTGAGTAATTCAGAGCCCAGCCCGGTCAGTTCAAGCCGCCCCTGCCGCTGGACGGTGACGTCTGCCATTTCGAGGAGATTGCGCACAATGAAAAGATCGGGGAGGTTCTCCTCACTCTGCAAAGAAGCGGTGATGAGCTCGTACAGATGCGGCATGTGGTCATGCATTTCGGTGACCACCTGAAGGGGCAGATTTCCTTTTTCGGTCAGTTCCAGGCCGTTGGCGGTGCGGATATGCAGCATGATGGAAATGGCCATGTGAATGACCGGTGCACTCAGATGCAATTTTTCCCTGTCAGCGAAGCAAAGGCACACCAAATCGGTCAGCGCTTCGATGGGCTGGGTGGATATGCGATGCATCTGTTCGGCGTTGAGCCCAAGGAAATCAGGAAGGGGTCTGCTATTGAAGTCATCCTTAAACGCGGTGATGGCCTGGCGCAATTCAATTTCTGATTCGAAGGCATGGTCACCGATGCTGTCGCGAAACACTTTTAAAAAATCCGTTGCCTTATTTAGGGACGCCGCGCCAGCCGTCGGCGTTGACGACTGAACGGTCGGTTCACAGCACTTCTTGTATTTTTTTCCCGAGCCACATGGACACGGCTCATTTCGCCCAACCTTGCGCATGCCGGCACCATATCAGCATTTTTACCGCAGCAAAATCCACTTCAGACTAATTTTTTTCCGCGACGAGCACGGCACTGCCGCGCGCAGTCCACAACTCCCAAAATAAATCACTTTTTATGCACCCCGCTATTGAAATATGCCGGGCGAAGCGGAC
>JAFGWT010000290.1 GCA_016937015.1 Deltaproteobacteria bacterium
GCCTTCAACCCGACCATTGTTAACGATGATCTTTGTGACCAGCGAATTGGTGAGTACCTCGCCCCCCAATTCCTCAATGCGCTCCGCATACGCATCTGAGAGGGACGACGACGACCCCTTAAATTGCCAGCCCCCGTTTTTCAGATATGAGTATTGTGCCACCATATGGATAATGGCCCACTGTTCCATAGGCGGAGGGCCGTGGTACACCCAGAACTGAGAGACCACTGCCTTTAGCTTTTCATTATGGAAAAATTCATCAAGCACCTCCTGAACGGTTTTTTTGTAATACTTCGCCAGAGTATGCTGCCTGAGTGGTATGGCCATCTTGGTGAACATCGCTTTGAAGGGGTTTCCCATGAATATGCCACGCAGTTCAGCGACTTCATTACTCATTGTTTCAAGCAGCACAAAATATGCGCGAATCCCAGCCTCCTCTTCGGGCCAGTGTTTGAGCAGGATTGCCTGAAATTCCTCAATCCCCTCTGCCTGAATGAATTCCTGCCCCGGAAAGATGGAACGTCCCAGATTGGGCACGCGAATCATTTCAACTTTGTCGTAAACTCCGGCCTTTTTCATTAGGTCGCGCAGAAAACCGTTGCCACCGCCAACAGACATTTCGTGCAGCGCGGTATCGAAGGCAAAGTCGCCTCGCACGAAAGAAGACGTGCATCCGCCGACTTTAAAGTGCTGCTCGAGAACCAGTACCTTTTTTCCGTTCACTGCCAGGTGAGCCCCGGCAGAGAGTCCGCCCATGCCAGACCCGATGACAATGGCGTCATAATCGGTTTTTACTTTCCCTGATAGCGGCGTGGCGCCGCATCCGAGGGCGACAGTGGCGCTAATCATTAAAACAGCCATCGTGCTGCGTCGAATCCGGGTGGAAATCCGGGTGGAAATCCGGGTGAGAATCCGGGTGGAATAATCGAGTGGCCGGGGTGGCACTGCTGTAGGATAACGATTGGATTTCATTTTGGGTCCCTTTTTTTGTCACGCGCCAGATTGAAAACTGCTGAATTGTGTTCTGAGGTTCAGTCGTATTTATTCGCCAAGGAAGCATAATGTTCCTGTTTCAAATGTCCACTAAACGTGATGTTATTAATCGTTAAACAAATGAATTGTGCAAAAGGGACGCTATAAATCGTGTCTGGAATAAAGATTGTCGCGTAAAAACCGGAAGATGCCGAGACTATCCGGCGTAAATATCTTGCAAATATCTTGCATTGAACCGGAAAAAAATAAAAAGATTGGAAACAAAAGCGCCCGGACACGCGTAGGTTATCTGCCGGACACGCGTAGGTTATCTGCCGGACACACGTAGGTTATCTGAATGAAACATATAAAATTTTAAGATCGCCATGGATTTTACAGATATTGACATTATTCCCTTTGACAACATCAAACCGTCTCAAACCGGTTCGGATCCGGTCGCACTGGCGGGCGGGACTGCGGGGGTTATCGTTTTTGTTGTTTTGATGCTACTGCTGCCATTGCTTGAGAAAGCGGGATTGGGGCCGGATTCGGACGAGGCAGGTGATGCACCTTTTGAGTACATCGAAGCCCGGCTGCTGAAATTAGGGGAGATAAAAGATGAAAAGGCGCTGCCTGACCGAATCGTTCCCGCAATGGCCACCGCCCCGGAGGAAGTGATCGCGCTGGATCGAAATGCGCAGAAGCCTGAGCCGCCCCCCAAAGAGGAGAAGCCCGAACGGCAGGTGGATGCCAAAGACGATGATAAGCTTAGGGAAGTGTTCGACAAGGCGCGGGCCTTTGCAGAGATTCAGGATGATTATGTACCCGAAGGTCATCCGGATGGCGTGCCTGATGGCGATGTGACCGATCCGGCGCTGGCATCGATGGGGGCGACGTATGGGCGTCGAATTACCCGATACATTCGGGATCGCTGGATTGTCCCAACCCTCATCTCGGACGCTGAGCGCAATGGCCTTAAGGTAACGGTGACAATTAAATTTAATGCCGAGATGACAATAATTGACTATCGGATTTTGAAGTCATCCGGCAACCGGATGTTTGATGATTCGGTTATTAACGCCATTGAGCGAACGCAAAAGGAAGTGCGTAATTTGCCTGAGCCGCCCGAGGCGATCGCTTCCCGGGTATATGGCGGGGGGCTTGCCGTGAAACTGTATGGCGCCGATGCGCAATAGCGGTTTGGTGTTGATTCCGGACAGCATCGGGAAATTCATCCGGAACAGAAGAAAGAACGGTTTATGAAAAAAGTATCTTTAAATATCTCAGTTAAACTGATTGGACTCCTGTCGCTGCTGACTGCAGTCCTGGCGTTGCCCCAGGTGCTGGTGGGTCAGAATGAAACTTCCAAAAAAGACAAAGAAGAGGCGCTTCCGGTCATGTCGGAAAATGCGCCGCTGGAAGTGGAAATTTGGGGCGGTATCAGGGATTTGTACTCCATTGCAGTACCCAAACCGCTGGGCACGGCAAATGTAGCAGCCGAGGTGAAGGACATCCAGGAAAATGATTTCACGCTGTCGAGTCTGTTTAAAGTACTTGATAGTCGTTCATTTCTGGCGGATTTAACGGCAGAGGGGATGAGCATTGACAAGGATCCCTGGGTTCAGGTGGGGGCGCAGGGGGTGTCCAAGTGTACCGTCACCAAAGCGGGTGATTCGGTGAGCCTGAGTTTTGCGCTGTTCGAGGTAGCCCGGGGCTCATCACCGGTGTTAACAAAAAAATACACCGGTGCTGCCGGAGATGTGCGCGGCATGGTTCATCAATGGGTGAACGAAGTGATTCTGCATTTTACCGGATCCCCCGGCGCATTTGGTACCCGGTTGGCATTTGCCCGCAAAATTGGACCCAAGGTCAAGCACATTTTCACTGCGGACTGGACCGGCGGCGGTGTCTCCCGAGTGACACGCAATGATTCAATCAACATTCTGCCGTCTTTTGGTCCCGGCGGTTCCATTTACTACACCTCGTTTGTTGAGGGCGCCCCGTATCTGTATCGCACCGGGATGCGTTCGCCTGTGCTGAATCACCCAGGACTGAATATGGGGGCGGCATTCTACGGCAACAGGATGGCGGTGGTGTTGTCAAAGGATGGCAACCCTGAGATTTATCTGGGGAATGCAGATGGGTCGGGGCTGCGCCGTTTGACAAACTCCGGGTCCATTGACGTGTCACCATCGTTCAGCCCAGATGGGTCGAAAATTGCGTTTGTGTCAGATCGCCATGGATCGCCGCAGATATTTGTGATGAGCGCCGGTGGCGGCGGCGCCAAACGCGTTACCTATCGTGGCTCC
>JAFGWT010000291.1 GCA_016937015.1 Deltaproteobacteria bacterium
CGGTATTCAGGGGGCGGGACTCGTGAACGTGGCCGGGGGCGTCATCTCCGGAATACAGGGAGCCGGGCTGGTCAATGTGAGTGGGCAGGGGGGGCGCGGACTGCAGGCGTCGGGCATTGCCAACGTGGCCACCGGTGACTTTAACGGGCTCCAGCTGAGCCTCATCAATTTTGGTACCAGGGTTTCCGGCGCCCAGGTGGGGCTGGTGAATATTGCCTCCAAAAGCATGAAAGGAGCGCAGGTGGGGCTGGTCAACTACGCCGGTGACGGTATATTCGCACCAACTGTGTGGGTATCGCCCGCGTCCATGCTGAACCTGGGTTTGAAGATGGGGTCGCGAAATGTTTACAGCATTCTCGGTGGCGGTGTGCACCCCATTGGCGACCATCGTCGCACTTCCACTGCCGTTGGTATCGGTGCCCATGGGGAGCTGTCCAGGCGCCTCTGGCTCGAATTTGACCTGTTGCACAACCGATTGTTTGACCAAAAGTCCGCATTTGATGACTACGATGTGGACTTCATCGAACAGGCAAGGCTCAACCTGGGGTTCCGTTTTGCCAACGATTTCTCCGTCTACGCAGGTCCCACCCTCGACGTACTGGTATCGGAAGTGCGCGACGAAGTGGGGTTTGCCACCTTCTACACCCACACCGAAGCAAACCGCGACACCAACGTTTCAATCTCCCTCGGCCTCACCGCCGGCATCCAGTGGGAACCCAAAATCGGCAGCCTCAACACCCGCGATTGATTTCAAACTCCCCGCTTGTGTTTCACCGTATATTTCCTTTATCAAGACAGCATGGTTATTTTTCTGTGCATAATTCTGGGCAGTATGGCTGCACTTCTGTTTCCCGGTTCGGTGCTGGTGCTCAAGTCGGCGCTTCAGCCATCATTTGCCGTCACCATGCTGTTTGTGGGGATGCTGGTGCCGCCGGAAAATGTTCGAGCGTTTTTAAAGCAGCCGACGCGTCCCCTGTTCGGACTTCTGGCCCAATACACCATTATGCCTCTTACCGCATATGGTATTTCGCTCTTTTTTAAGGACCCCATGCTGCGCACCGGCATTATTCTGGTGGGATGCATGCCTGGCGCCATGGCATCAAACGTGATGACGGTTTTACTCAAAGGGGATGTCATCCTGTCGGTCACCATGACCACTCTCGCCACCCTTGTTTGTCCTCTGGTGATTGCGTTCTGGCTGCCTCTGCTTGCGGACACAACAGTGTCCGTGCAGATACTGCCCATGATTTGGAATGCAGTGTGGATGGTGGTGCTGCCGGTGGGGGTGGGCATTGCGGTTCGGTTTCGGTTAAAGACGGTTTCCCTGCGATTTGAACGGGTGGCCGCCATTGTGGCGTCTGTTGCCATTACTCTGATTATTCTCGTGGTGGTGGCAGCCAATCGCGACCGACTTTTGGGACTTGGCGCCTCGCTGGCGGTGGCGATGCTGGGACTGAATCTGGCCGGTTACGGACTGGCGTTCCTTGTGGGCACCCTGTTTGGATGGCCAGCGGCACAGCGACGCACACTAATGATTGAGGTTGGCATGCAGAATGCCGGTTTGGGCAGCGTACTGGCACTCTCTCATCTGGGTGAAGCGGGCGCCGTGCCGAGCGCATTCTACACCGCCCTCTGCGTGGTGACAGCATCCGCCGCACTGCCACTGCAAAGAAAAAGTCGATTTTTCAAATGAGTGCCATCGACCAGGGGCTGTAGCCGCGAACATCAATCACGCCCGTTTATTCTCATTTTGTCCGGGGGGCGTCACTGTCTGGGGCAATCACTTCAGTTTAAAACCCGGTTTGGCCAAAGGAAATCCCTGCTGAAAAATGTGGCATAACGGGCCATGGGGTGAGCAGAACGCGATCCTGCCAGGTCGCGGAAACGGTGTAGTTGGCTCGAATCAACAGGATGTCAATGTTAAGGGTCAGATACAGACACAGCCAGCTCGACAATCTGATTGTGCCCCGCACGCCGGGGGTGATGGACCACTGAGTGGTCAGCCATTCCGTTGTGCCCTTCTGACGGTATGACTCCAGGCGGGTGGGAAATTTGATTTCCGTTGGAATCACACCCGTCGCTGCGCCGATGGAAAGTGCAAAATGGTTTGTGTAAAAAGAATACCAAAACCCCAGATGGACCGGATGCAGCCTCACTCTCAGGTTCACATCCTTATCTGACAGGCGAGAGAGCCAGTTGCCGGTATACCCCGCAAAAAAGGACAGCTTCTTTGATGTGACAATCGTTATCTGTCCTTCAATTCCCTGTGACGGCGCCATGTCACTCGCCATCCGGGCATGACTGTAGCCGGCACTCACCATAATTGGCACACGAAACCGATGCGGTTCGTGGCGGGTCGCTGGAAGCGCAGCGGGTATGGTTTCCCTGTCATCTATCGACCATGGCACAGTGTTATTTTGCGTTGATGTCCCCATGCCGGATGGCTGATTTCGGACAGCGTCTATCATTCCCTTGACCACCATTGCAGTTGTTTCGGCGAGGACAGCCAGCTCAGGCGATTCGACGTCGCGCGTCATCTTCCATGTGGCCTTACCATCGAAAAACACCAGGTAAATATTATAACCGGATGCAACGGGCGAAACCCGGACGCACCCAAGTGCTTTGCTTTTCTCACACACTGCCGAAATTTGCAGTCGAAGGTCGTCTGGGTGAGTGGTGTCCCTGGTAAGGTCCCTGCGCCAGACGGCAACATCAAATTCTTCAATGCGGTCGGCAATCACCCGGGCGATAAAGTCATCTCTTTCAAGGGCATCATCAGGGGCAAATGAATTGAAGTAAATGATGTCACTGGTGCGTTCGCTCGCCTGAACCGGGCATATCTGTACAACGGTCAGTAAACCGAGAAACATACAGTGGCATATGATACGCTGTGCCTGCAATTTGGGGCGCCTGTCAGTCCTGCAGTTGATGGAGTCTCTGTTGAGCCTGCATCCCGTAAGGGGTTTGGGGAAATTTTTGTACGATTTCTTCGAGTATCTGCCGCTCAGCGCTGGGTTGATTCAGGTCCCGCAATGCACGGGATTTCCCCTGAAGCGCTTCGGGCGCGAGCGACTGGGAACCGCTTTTTAAATATGCATCGTACCATTTCAGGGCAACATCGGGCTGATGCAGTTTTTCGAGATACAGATTGGCCATGGCCACTTTGGCTGCCTGTGTTTTGCCGTCGTGTTCGTATTGCAATATCAGACTGTGATATCCCTCCACCGCCGCCTGCCAGTTTTTTTGCTTTCGATTCATTTGAATTTCAGCGAACAGTTCGTCGAGCGTCTTCCGTTCTCTCGATGTCTTGATGGCATTTGCCCTGGCCATGCGTGTGCCTGGTTTTGGCTCGGATAAGTTCCTTGGAAAACTGACTTTTAACCCAAGACTCGCCATGTGTCGCATTTTAACCGGCAAATCCGGAATCGCCTCCGTTTTGGTTAGACTCCTGGTTGCGGTCAGCATATTTCCGGCAGTCAGTACATGGCTGTTTTCGACATTATCGAGAATGTGCACCTCACCATCCAGGAGTTTCACGACGGTGGTTTCGGATGTCACACTGACAGACAGGGAGGTTCCGGTAACCTGTACCTGTCCATGGGGCGTTTTTATCGTTAAAGGCGTGCGTCCGTACTGCGGGTCCTTCGAAATCCATAAAGTGCCGTATGACAACTCTAATATGATGCTGTTTTTCCCTACCGACGACAGGGTGTATTGCGCCCTGGGAGCGATAGCCAATTGAATACCGGCGTTCAGGGGAACGACCGAAATATCATTTGACGTGTTTTTTTGGGCCGGTATTTTATCTGCAGAATTCTCATGAGACCGCGCCCGCAATGGTTTAACGGAGGGGGCGGCAATGATGTGTGGCGCGGATCCGCTGGCTGGCGCCGCTTTGACTTGTGGCGCTGCAGCTGGCTGATACACAAAAAATCGGAACAGCGCCGCCGATGCGGCCAGTAAAAATATAGCGGCAATCGCCACTTTTGCGGTCGGAAACGCAGTTTTGTAAATACGTTCTTCAATTAAATTGTCCGGTTCAGAATGATCGTCCAGCAGATGCGGTTGCGCAATCACCCTTGAGATAATCCGCTTCTTTCGAAGGGGGTCCACAGCGATGCGGTCCCGCTGCGCAGATACTTCCAGGAACAGGTCGTCAAGGTGTCTGTTGCTCACATTCATGCGGCGGCGAACCGAATGATTTGTAGAGGTGTTTTTTGTCATGGAACCTCCCAGCCGAGTTCGCCCGTAACCCACTGGCTCAATCCAGGGTCTGCCAGCACCGCTTTTTTTAAACGGCGTCGTCCTCTGCGCAGTCGGCCCTTGATGGTGAAGACGGAACAGCCCAGCATGGACGCGATTTCATCCAGGGCGTATCCATTGATATGGTGGGCAATGATGGCCGCGCGCTGATCGTCGGAGAGTCTGTCCAGACAACATTGAAACCGGTCAATAATCTCTTCATCCGCTGCCCGTGCCTCTGCGCTCTGTACGTGAACGGTGACCTGTTCCTGCCGAAAGCTCTCAAATATTTTTTTCCGACGACGATGCTTTTCGAATTTTTTTGACGCCGTCCGCACCGCAATTTTCTCCGCCCAGTAAGCAAGGGGGCAATCCGCTCGAAATGTTGGCAACGACGCCAGTACGGCTATCAGCGCATTCTGGGTTAAGTCGTCCACATCATGAGGGTTGTTCGACATAAAAGACATGCTTCGCCATATGCGATCGAATACCTGCTCCACCACCTGCTGCGTTGCGGACTCATCACCCTCACAGGCGCGCTTAGCCAATATCGCATCCTGATACAGTTCGTTCGCACTCTTCAGGCTGTCATTTCTGCCAATAGTCTGTTGCATGGTGATCATCACTCCCCAGGTAGCCATTGACATAAATGACGGACACACCTTTTTCAACTTTTTTATATCGGTTCTGCGAAATATTAACAGGGCTGCATAACGCTGGCGGGACAACGCATCCCCGTGATGACCAGAGCGGAATGACTCGGGGTCTGGATCTCTCTCAGAGATCGAGTTCAGTAACTTAAGAGGACGTCATACCCGCAAAGGAGACTGTCGATAAACGCGTTTAACGCAAGTGCATTCGGCGGCATCATCACGTCGTCCCCGCGAAGGCCTCATGATTCTACACAAGTATTGCTTGACTTCCTGGGCGCACCGTCATTGCCGCGCAGGCGGCAATCC
>JAFGWT010000292.1 GCA_016937015.1 Deltaproteobacteria bacterium
TACTCGACAAAACATAAATTTGAAACGACAATCCGGCAACCTCTTGAGTTATAATCAGAGGTAATCCAGTGCTATCGCTGTTTTTGATTGAATACGACATATACAGGAGATGACATATGTGTGTGAATTTGGCAAAAATGAGTGTTCTGATTGCGGTTACTCACATAATTATTGCATGCAGCCATGAAAACGCCACATCGCAACCGGAAAATGACGCCATTGACTCCGCTTCCAATTCCGCTTCCAATGATGAAATGGATAGTGCTTTCGAGAAAGGCAGCGACGCCAGCCTGGATAGCGATAAAGAAACAGGCATTGACGATACTGGTATCAATAGCGACGCAGATGCAGACTCTGATACAGATACTGATGCAGATGCTGATACAGACATGGACGCTGATACTGATATGGATACGGATTCTTATACAGATGCGGACTCTGATACTGACACAGATACCGACTCCGATACGGACTCTGATACCGACTCCGATACTGACTCCGATACCGACTCCGATACCGACTCCGATACTGACTCTGATACTGACTCCGATACTGACTCTGATACTGACTCCGATACTGACTCTGATTCCGATACAGATACATCAACAAATCAGTCAGAAATCCCAACGACCTGTGCACAGGCGGCGATGCTGGAGACTTCGGTTGGATGCAAATTTCTGGCTGCAGACCTCAATCATGGAGAGCAATACAGTTCGAATGGGGACATCATAAAAACATTCGATCCCCTTACCTGGGCGGTAGTTGTATCCAATCCGCAAGTCGAACAACCCGCCAATGTGCACGTGGAGGATATGCGTGGCAATGGCGCAACACTTCGCACGGTACCTGATACGAGTATCGTGCTGAATGCTGGGGAACTGCATATTTTTGAACTGACCTGTGAAGAAAATTGTCCGGAAACCACGGCACATATTGAAGGAACCGGACTTTCAGAAAAAAGTGCTTTCAAAATAGTATCTGATGTTCCTGTGCTGGCCTATCAGTGGAATACGTATGGCACGGGTATGGAATCGACAGATGCGACCCTGCTTTTGCCGGTAACCGCATTGAATACATCATACATTGGTGCCACATGGCCGCATACATCTGCAGGAGACGCGTACGATACATATACGAAGGCATATTTGACTGTCGTTGCCGTCGAGAACAGCACCTCTGTTACGTTTACGCCCACTGCGGATATCGAAGCTGGTGGTATTGTACCTGCGTTGCCTCAGGGAGTGGAATCTCAATCTTTTATGCTGAATGCGCTTGATGTGATTCAAATTCAACCTTCTGGAGAGCAGGTTGATCTGACCGGTACATTAATAAAGTCGTCAGCGCCTATCGCCGTGTTTGGTGGCCATGAATCCGCATTCGTTCCTACCGCCGGGGATGGCTCCGCCGACCATATCGAGGAACAGCTTATTCCTCTAAAAGCTTGGGGCACAGACGCAGTGCTGGCCCGCTACATGCCTCGAGACGAAGAAGACTTGAATTCGGATCAACCCTTATGGCGTCTGGTGGCCGGCGCAGATGGGATGACCGTTTATTTTGATCCGCCTGTAGAGGAAGTCGGCGATAAATATCAATTCATTCAGGCTGGTGAAGTACTTCAGTTTTTCAGTCCCAATAATCACTATGTATACGGAAAATTGAATACACCAGCGTCCAACGGTGTTACCGAAGGGCCATTTCTGGCATATCAACTCATGACCGGGAGGATGTATCCAACCCCGGCAAGCAAATGGGGTGATCCGTTTATGCTACTCACAGCACCGGCGGGACAGTACCTGGATCGATACGTCTTCAACACGGATGACAAATTTGATTTTGCGTTTGATCACATTATTGTCACGAGGCCGATAGGCACAATTATTGAACTGGAATGTCATGGGCGCCTAAGCGATGATTTGTTCACTCGGGTGGGTAATTCAAAATATGAGGTTGGATGGTTTGAACTTGAAAACGCTGGGATAAATGCACCAGGCTGCCAGGATGGTGCCCATCGCCTGGTCGCGGATGAACCGGTTGGGCTGTCAGTGGCAGGATATGATTTTGCGAATTCCTACGGTTACCTTGGCGGCATTGGTGTCCGCGCCATTAACCCGGTTGTTGTGTTGGAATGATGTCAATTTCCACTGGTAAGTCTTTAAGCGGGAAAGCCAATGAAACACTTACTTTAAAACAATTACCTTTGTCACGTCCCTCTTTTCCTCTTTTCCCGCTTTGTGTAAATCCATACCGGAAATAAAACTTAATGACGTCCGGCACGCGCTTTGAGTTGCTGCTTTTTCGATTCGTCAATGGTGGTTGTTTTTACAAAATTAATACAGTTGTCAGCCTCCCCGGGGGCTTTGTCGATGGCGAAATTTACTACGGATTCTTCTGCGGGGCCAAGGATGCCGTCCTTTGCAAAATCAGAAAGCACCAAAATAAAATCGTGGCTGGCGCAGGAACAAAATGTCTTTGAATCATGATGCACCATGTTTGGCTCCACCGCCGATTGCAATTTCTGGATATAGCGGCTGCCCGTTTGGCACCACTCCAAAAGCGCGACCGGATTGCTGCTGTCGAGTCGGGAAAGCGCTTCAAGCAGTTTTCCAACAAGGATTTTATATCCCCTGTCAGAGGTGTCGATGGCATCACGCCATTTGAGAAATACGTCAAGTCCTTCCTTCGGCGGAAGCACAGTAACAAGACCTGTAAACTGGCGGGCAACAGTAAGTCCTTTTTTTGTTGAAAGTGTGCCAGTGACAATCATCTTTGCGATGTCATCCAGTCGTCTTTGCCGGGTCTTCGAATCCATGCGGGAGTCAAACATTACACGGTGGCAAGCAGTTGCAAACTGACCCGAACGTTTAATCATTTCAATTCCTGCATCCCAGACTTTGTCGTCGAGGGGACCTTTTTGTGCAATATATTTCAGCACATCCGCCCCTGGTCCAAGACCCGGCAAACAGGTGATGGCATTCTTTTGGACCTCTTTTTCAAGCCATGTGCCATATTCGTCGATGTACGGAACGGTGCTCTCCAATAAAAGAGTTATGACGCTATGGGGATTTAAGTAGTGGGTTTCGATGGTTGGGCCATCTGCCAACGGCACCCTGGTCAACCGCTTGAGTGCCGCTTTAATTTTTTTAGCATCGGGGTCTTGTTTCTGAAGTTCTTCGCTCAAAAACAGCGGATCCCGCGCTGCCTCAAACATATTGTGCACTATCAGAATGCGCTCCGACAAAGATGGCTTGTATTCAATCGAATTGAACCACTCGTCGGATCCCATCAAAAACTTCGTTGCGTTGCTGTTCATCTGGGAACGAGAAGCGCCGGTAAATTTTCGGGTTGGTTGAATCAACAGGCTGGTGAGCCGATCCATTCGAACAATGTT
Organism: Deltaproteobacteria bacterium; assembly: GCA_016937015.1. GTDB lineage: Bacteria > Myxococcota_A > Polyangia > JAAYKL01 > JAAYKL01 > JAFGXQ01. The sequence continues at coordinate 3,389 of JAFGWT010000292.1, forward strand.
GCTATCGTCAATCCCTTCACACTGACCGATAGCCTTGTTCAGCAAATTGCGGCGCTTTTCAAAATCAGCATACCGGCATCCTGTCACCTTTTCGTATTCTTCGAGAGTGGATTCGCATTTCCCCCCGGTGTCTGGATATTCTTTGTCGTCTGCCTTGATAGCCATCTGAGGCGCCACAACAGCTGCCCCATCGAAAGGCATTTTTTCTTTTCTGTTTGAGTCCTTCGAGTCAGCTTGCGCCAGTGCCGCGACTTCCGATCGGACCTCGGTATTGGCCAGGTTCGTCCAACCGGTATCCACCGCGTCGAAGACGTCGACCAGCGGTGTTGATATGTCGTTGGTGCCGGACACCACCTTTTCCAGCAGTCCCTTAATGGTCCGCTTTTCTAAATCAATCCGAATATAAATGTGATTTTCTTCACCGTTTTTACTCTTTATCCGCTCCCAGTAACGTGCTGTGATTTTTGTATTGTCGATAAGCGCATTCAACTCCGTTTGTATCCGCTCTGCAAAAACCGTAGCCTCATTGCTCGGCATCACGTTTGCAAGCTGAGAAACCACCTGCGTGTTTAAAAAGGTTGCAAGCGCTTCTTTGGCAAAACTAACAGCCATTGGTTCCCCAGTAGTCACCTCCTGTTTGCCATCAATGACCGCACAGCCAATTAAATATACAGACTGATCATCCCGCTTCCACACTATTTCAGGATCCGCCCACTCTGGACGCTGAACAGTCCCGGGCATTCGCTCCACAACCTGTCCACCGCTCCCAGCGCATGACAGGGAAAGCAGTGTCAGCAAACACAGAACCGGGCGAATAAAAAACCCAAATTTAAAATCATCATTTGAAGGTATCATGTTTTCCAAATTCCTCTCTCGACCAGAAAGACCCAGTGATTGGTTTACACAATCAACCTCAAATGGTTTCCTCGGGTTTTACCGACACCGAAACTTCATAGTCGAATTGCGCCTGCCAACTGAACCCATCGTCGCCATTCTGTCCATGAGTATAACCAGTTGGCCCACCATTGCCACCAGCCACTGAAATGGTTGAATCGTCGGTCAGGGAATAATCGTAAAATACTTTTATGCGTCCACCACTTCCGCCTCCGCCGCCTGGATAATAATTATTATAAGTATTCTCCGGACTGTCCTCGAACTCAGACCAACCGCCATTTCCCCCAATCGCGGTCAAATTACCGCTTAAGGTCACCATGTTTCCATTGAGCAAAATACCGCCCCCTGAGCCTCCACCGCCCATATAGACAGGGAGTTCAGTCTGGGTAACCGCCGCATGAGCGCCATTCATTTGAATAGTGCCGGAAACTTCAATTTGATCCGCATTTAAAGATACCGCACCGCCCCCTCGAACACCAGGTCTGTTGGCATCGGGGAGATCTTCAACCGGGGTGCCAGCGCCCCCATATGAACCCATTTGGATACTGTTCGCAGTTGGATGACCATACACTTCACCACCTGCCCCCCCGTCATATCCCAGGCTTTCAGTCCCGCCCGAGCCGCCAAGGTTACCGTATCCACCGCCGCCACCGCCACCGGCATCATTGGATGTGGCTGACCCACCACGTCCTATGGTTACGTCGTCTGCATAGCCGCTTCCATCCCCAATCAATGTGCCTTCAATAATAATCTTCCGTGCTTTCACCTCGGTGATGTTTCCTTTTCCTACCCATACCTGCTGTCCGGCCTGGATATGCAAAATATCACAAACATTTACAGTCGAAATGGAGGTGGCACTGCTCGAAATACAATTGCTCGGAAACATTGCGCTTTCACTGACCGCGGCGGAATTCGCACTACTGTTGCCGTAAAACATATAGATGCTGGTCGGCATAGCCGAAATATCATCCACTCTCACCCATATGAGACTATCTCCGCCAACGTTCCATTGTTCTATGTAGTAGTCCAAATCAAAATTACTGCCATTTGAAGTGGTTGAAAATCTGAGATCAGAACCGTCACTGTGTCCCATGTTGAAGTAAGAGAAGGTATTATCCAGATTTATGGGAACCTGTCTGTCGATAAACGTATCGCCGCTGTTTGAAAAGACAATGATTTCTCTTCTGTATGCCCAATCAGTAATCCCCGTATGGGAATCCGCATGAAAGACTGTGTCCACATCGGAGGGTGTATCCGTTTCGGAGGCTGTATCCGTATCGGAGGCTGTATCCGCGCGGGTATCCGTATCCAAGGTGATATCCGTATCCGAGGTGATATCCGTACCTGAAATAGTATCCGTGGGACGATCCATACTCGTATTCGTCTCGCTATCGGCTTCAGAGTCTGAATCGGAAATTAAATCAATCGATTCGGAGTCGTCACTGTCGGTGGCTTTTTTTTGGGATTCTTTATTGCAGCCGGCAATCATAAAAAAAAGAGAAATAATAGTACAACAACTACAATTCCGGTTTTTAAACATTTTTCACCTAAAGATTTTTATAAACACATGGATTGCTATTTTTCGGTCTGACTCGTTCCAGCCAATTAAAAGTCAAGCCCGTCACAATAGGCGGTGTCGGTATCTCCATTGGGTGAAATCGTAACGATGTTGTAAATGCCGGTGGTAGCAGCAAATTCATCGACCTGACATTGGGGCAGACTGGTATTTCCCCAAATCCTTACTTTCTGGCCCACCCGGGTGACATTGCGAAGACCGTAAATGCTTTTTAGCGCAGGATTCGAAAAATCACCCGTTCCATTCCAGTCCTCCGCGCCCACTTCGAGATATTCGTTGATGATTGTCAGGGTTTCCAAACCATCGAGGGTTTTCAACCCGCTATTGGCGCCAATCCCTAACGAGTTTACCGATATAAGAGAACTGAATCCTTCCATATTTTCCAACAGTGGATTGTCAATAATCGTTATCTTACCCTCCGCTTTTTCAAGCCCTCCAAGACCGGAAACAGTCGTCAGGTTTGCATTGCTGACAATATCGAAACCACCGTCACCAACCACCCGAAGACCTTCCAATCCAGATAAACTCTCCAGCCCGGTATTTATAATCCAAAACAAATGACCGATTTCTTCAATGTGGTGCATTCCGTCCAGCGTTGTCAGCAACTCGTTGCCCTTCACTTGAACTGTGTTGCATATATAGTTCACATTTTCCAATCCGGACAGGCTTTGCAATGCATCATTGTTGCTGACATACAAAGAGCCAATACTTCCCTGCAATGAGGCGAACTCATCAATATTTTCCAGGTATTTGTGATTTGAGATATATAGCCCTCCGCGTACCCGTTCGAGATTTTGCAACGAGCCCAGTTTAATTAAATTGGTGTTGTCCACAATGCGTAAATCCCCTCCTACCGACCGCAAATTTTCCAGACCGGAAAAAGCGATGACAGTGCTGATGCTGATTTGAACATCGCCATTCACACATGTGTAACTGCTCAAAGCATCAATGTCATCCTGAGACTCGATGGTATAATCACCCTGGTAACACCCGTAGGTATCCTCACTGCAGCCGGCGGTGCATCCGTCAACCAGGTTTAACCCCATTCCGTCAATGTATTGAAATGCCTCGCCGTAATTGATTTTTCCTGCCAGCGCACACAACTCACAGTCCGGAAGCAACGCATTGAACCCCACGCGAACTCTGCCTTTTACCTGCAACTCACTGCTGAATGCGGAAAGAGACGCCAACACAGGGTTTCCTTTTCCGTCGTCGTAATATTCGTGGTCACTGCCGATAATCAAGTCGCCATTAATGTTGGTCAACGATTCCAGACCATCCACACTCTCAAGATGTTCATTGGATGTAATATACAAATTACGCGCTATAGATGTAAGGGAATCAAGCCCTTCCAGGCTCCTTAGGTTAAAATTATCATTGATGTAAAAGCGTCCCTGAATGTGTTTCAACCCGTTCAGCCCAGTTAAATTTTCAAGCAGCACACACCCAACCAGGAAAAAATGGTCATCAATTACTTCCAGACTGTTGAGTCCTTCGAGGCTTTCCAGCA
>JAFGWT010000293.1 GCA_016937015.1 Deltaproteobacteria bacterium
CACGGGGCCATCGGCAATGCCAGGGGGCTCGGGTCTGCTCAGTTTGATGTCCCTGAGCTGCCCCGACTGGCTAATCTGGTTGAGGGCGTCAACAATGACGTCCACGGCCGCCAGAAGCTTGTCCAGGGTTGCCGCATCGAGTGGGACGCGTCCAAGCCGGATATCATCCAGCAAAGATTCCTCCCGATGGGCAAAATGGGACAGTTCCTCTGCGCCAAACGTGGATGACAGCCCCTTGAGGGTGTGCCAGCAGCGAAAGGCCTCGTTGATGAGGTCCGGATCCACCTCGTCATCGTCCCGCAGACTGGCGTCGATATCCATCAGCACATTGCTCAGGGCCTCCACAAACTCCTGGGCTTCGCTGAGAAATTCCTTCACCGCCCTTGGACTGGGAGTGTTTTTTATGTTCATCTACAAACCTCACGCCAAATGAACCGACTGTCGTGTCAAAAACCGATATCAATGTAGCATACTTTTAACGCCCGCCCAAAGGAATGGCAAATCTGTGGCATGGTGGCCTCAACATCCTGAAACGAAAAATAAAAGGAACAGGGGGCGTCAATTTTCGCACGAAAAACGCGGCTGCAACAGATGCCTGTCCCATGTGGTCAATTGTACCCAAAATAAATACATAATTAAAAAGTCCACACGTGTGGACTTTTGCGTTTTGTCCTACATCGTCCTACATTTTGTCTGGTTTTGGCGGGATGACATGCTGTAAAAATACCGCCTCAGATACGCGTATCTTACGGCAGACGCGACTGAATGTCCATGCATTTTCGGCAGCGGCGCCCCGTGTGCCACACCGGCCATTCAGTGAAAAGTCGGCATCGGCAGACCGTGCTGGATACAGTATGCCTTGAGAATATTGCGCATCAGAAATGCCACCGTGACCGGACCCACGCCGCCGGGAACCGGCGTGATGGCGTGCACCTTGTCGTAAATATCCAGATCCGCGTCGCCCACAATTTTATCCCCCAGTCGGGCGATGCCCGCATCTATGACGGTCACTTCGCTTTTGCCGGTGGCTGCAATCAGCTCTTCATTGACAAGTCCGACCACGCCGGTGGCGGAGACGATGATCTCGGCGCCCAGGACCTCCTGTTTGAGGTCGGGCGTGAATCGGTCGCACATCGAAACGGTGGCGCCTTCGTTTTGCAGCATAATGGAGAGCGGCCGGCCCACAATCAGCGACTGACCGATGACTACGATTTTTTTGCCCTGAAGGCCACTTTGGCCGTCTTTTTTTGGGTACACCGTATCCAGGGTGTGAACGATTCCCCATGGGGTGCACGGATGCAGGTAGGGGATTTTGCTTCGCACCGTGAGGCGTCCCACATTCAGGGGGTGCAGACCGTCCACATCCTTGTTGGGGTGAATCTCTTCGATGACCGGTTCCAGCCGAATGTGCCTCGGCAAAGGCAATTGCACCAGAATACCGTGGAATCTGGTCGAGTTGTTAAAACCCTCGATGAGCCCCAGCAAATCAGTTTCAGAGATGCTGCTGTCCAGATTCACATTCACAGTCTCGATACCCACTTTGCGACAGGCAGCGATTTTATGCTGCACATAAATGGTGGACGCCGGGTTGTCGCCGACCTGGACCACAACAAACCGGGGTCTGGTACCCAATTCGGCGATTTTCTGTTTCACCTGTCGCCTGATGTTGCGCGCAATTTTTTTTCCATCAATCAGTATGGTCATCTCATCCCCGCTACTTTGGGTATAAACATTTAATTGCAGTCTGTTTTTTATTCAGTCATCAGGAGACTAATCACGAATTTTCAGTGGGGTCAAATGTGGGAGTGACACATTTTTAATATTTCGGGGGTTATAACAGAAAAGCCGGCGTATAAGTGCGCAAAAGAGTGGAGAGACACGATGGAAATGAAAACTGCAAAATGGGTGTTGGTCCATGTGATGATGGGGCTCTGGGTTGGATTTGGGGCGGGGTGTCATCGGGTGAGCGATGTGGCTGAAGACACCGATATCGGTGCAACGGATGCAGCCAGCGACAGCGATTCGGACAGCGACAGCGATTCGGACAGCGACACTGATTCGGACAGTGACACTGATTCAGATACGGATGCCGATTCGGATACGGACTCGGACGGCGATGTGGGGCGCATCGATGAACCTGCGGTGCATCGCCCAAAGGAGAAAGTCTGCTTCGATGTGCATGACCCGCCGGCGCCGCCCCTCACCGCCGAAGGGGATTGCCGCAGCCATGAGGACTGCATGGAAGGCCGAAACGGGAAGTGCGTGGCGGTAGGGTATGGCATGATGTACGAGTGGTATTACTGTACCTATGATGAATGCGGGCGGGATGGGGACTGCGGCGACAACAGCGTGTGCCACTGTGGCGAGTTCGAGGCGGCCAGATGCATGTCCACCGGAAACTGCCAGGTGGATGCGGACTGTGGCGAAAGGGGATACTGTTCGCCCTCAATGGGAAACAACTGTGGTGGCGTGATGTCGGTGACGGGGTACTTCTGTCATTCGCAGCAAGACGAATGCGCGGACGATAAGGACTGCGATGCAGGCGAATATTGCGCCTTCAGTGAATACGACAATTTCTGGAAATGCGAACCGGTTTTTAACGGGTGCATAATAGGCTGAATTGCCGCCGTCAGACCCACCTGATGAAAAGCATGCCTCCATCTGCAATCCGTAGCTTTTCAAAATTCGATATGTTAATAGTGCGCGTATGTGGATTGATCTGCTTCTTTTAATTGGTGGCGGCGCTGCGGTCTGGCTCGGTGCCGAAGGCATTGTGCGAGGCGCCGTCAAGCTGGCGGCCTATTTTGGGGTGTCTGCCATGGTGGTGGGATTGACAGTGGTGGCCTTGGGCACATCCGCGCCGGAACTGGTGGTCAGCTCGGTGGCTGCGGTCAGAGGACAAAACGAAATCGCCCTGGGCAATGTCCTTGGATCAAACATCATCAACATTGCGCTGGTGCTGGGACTGTCAGCGGTGATTGCGCCCATGGTGGTTACCCGGGCGACATTCCGTCAGGACTTGCCGCTGGTGTTTGGGGTGACCATTCTGGTGGTGGGAATGGCCATTTTTGGAAGCGACATCAGTCGTGTCGAAGGGATTGCGCTGCTCGTCATCTTTGCCGGGTACACTGCCTACACCACGATTCGGGCGCTGGGGGAAAACCGTCGCAATACCCAGGTCGACGGATGGGAAAAGCCCGAGCTCAAACCAATTCATATTATTTTTCTGGTGGGCGGCATTCCCCTGCTGGCGTTTGGGGCTGAGGGCATGGTGCGGGGTGCGGTGGGCATCGCTGAGGCGGCCGGTATCAGCAAACAGATTATCGCCATGACCATGGTGGCGTTTGGCACGTCGGTTCCTGAACTGGCGGCCTCCATTGTCGCCGCCCGTCATGGGGAGGATGACCTCTGCGTCGGCAACGTGCTGGGTTCCAACCTGTACAACATGACGCTGATACTGGGGACCGCCGCCACCATCAACCCCATTCCCACTTCGGTGACCTTTAAGTCGTGGGACATGATTTTCTTTGTGCTTTGCGTACTGGTTCTTTTTCCAATAATGAGAATCCGGTGGCGAGTGGGTCGAATCGACGGTATTATTCTGTTGCTCATTTACATGGCAAGTCTGTTTCTGCTGTTTACACAGCCATAATCAATCGGAGCGTTTATGCATACGGTGACAAGGCGGCTCTCCAACGGGATGCCGGTTGTTCTTAGAGAATTCAGGGCCGCGCCGGTGGTATCCTGTCAGTTGTGGGTCAAGGCGGGGTCCGCGGATGAGCGGGCGCACGAGGCAGGACTGGCCCATGTAATCGAACACATGGTGTTTAAAGGGACCGCCAAACGCAAGGTGGGAGAGATTACCCGCGATATCGAGAGCGCCGGCGGCAGTATCAACGCCTGGACTTCCCTCGATGAGACCGTCTTTTACGTGACCCTGGGATCTCAGTATCTGAACGACGGGCTCGAAGTGCTGGGCGATGCGGTGCTGCATCCGGCATTTGAGGAGCGCGAACTCGATAAGGAGTTGCCGGTGATTTGCGAAGAAATTCGCATGGGCAAAGACAGTCCCGACCGGATGGTGTCCAGTGACCTGTTTTCTGCCATGTTTCAGGCCCATCCCTACGGCCGGCCGGTCATTGGATTCCAGGATACCGTGCAATCATTCACCGCCGCCAATCTGCGGGATTTTTACCGGCGCTGGTACACCCCCGCCAACATGATGCTTATCATTGTGGGCGATTTCAACGAGGCCGACCTCATGCCGGTGCTCGAAACCCATTTTGGGGAGGGGCAAAAGAAGCGCAGTCCAAGACGGATTACCCGAACCGCCGAACCGCCGCAAAAAAAACACCGCTTCCATTCCCGCACCATGTCCACATCGGAATGCAACCTGGCAATAGGCTTTCGCATTCCCGGCTTTCAACACGAGGATGTGGCGGCACTCGACGTGCTGGGGGCGCTGCTGGGGCAGGGGGCGAGTTCGCGGCTGGAGCTGGAGATTGGTCGGCGTCTGGGGTTGTCGAGCGAAATCAGCGCCGTGTGTTACACCCCCAGAGACGAGGGAATGTTTGGGGTATTCGCCAAGGCCCCGCCCAAAGAGCTGGAGACATTGACCCGGGAGATTTCAAAACAGATAGCATTGCTGGTCGAGCACCTGTGTCAGGTGGAGGAAGTGGAAAAAGCGAAAAAGCTCATATTGAGTGAGGATGCGTTTTCCCTTGAAACCGTGGACGGTCAGGCCCGCAAACTCGGGTATTATCGCCTGTACTGCGACGGGGAGGGGTACGAGGAACGGTATACCAATGCAGTGCGCGCGGTCACGCCGCAGCTGATTTGCGATATCGCCCGTCGGTACTTGTGCGGTCCCATGTCCGCCGCAGTGGTGTTGCCCGAACCCTCATTGCTTTCCGGTCCGAAACCATCGTGGCTGACTGCAGGTAAAACAGACACCGCCCATGTGCACAGCCTCGTGCGACACGCCTTTGAGCAGGGAAGAAAACTGACAACCACCAAAATTCGCAAAAAAGATGATGTGATCACCCACGTGTTTTCATCCGGGGACGCCGTCATTATCCGTAAGGTGGATGCGCCCACCGTGGCCGCCCGGGTCGCATTTATTGGCGGGCAGCGTTTGGAACCCGCAAAGGTCGCCGGTGTGGGGCAGCTGCTGGGGGCCCTTATGGTGCGCGGGACGGAGAGTCGGACCGCGGTGGAAATTGCCACCCAAATGGACAACTGGGCATGCGCGATTAGCGGTTTTTCGGGGCGCAATTCGGTGGGGATAAGCGGTGAATTTTTACGGGAACACGCCAGCGGAGTCATGGCGCTGATGGCGGACTGCCTGTATCACCCGGTGTTCGATGAAACCGAACTCGAAACCGAACGGGCGATTTTTAAGCAAATGGTTGAGTCCTCGTTGACCAACGCCCGCAGTGTTGCGTTTGCCCGTTTTCAAAAAACCCTTTTTGGGTCACATCCATACGGCCGACCAATTTACGGCACCCTGCAGACGCTGGATGCCATTGACCAAAAGGCGCTGCGTCAGTTTCATCGGAAAACCGTCCAGCAGCAAAAGATGGCGCTGGCGGTGGTGGGCGGCGTGGATGTGGACGAAATGCTGGCCACTGCGGAAAAATATTTTGTCAGGCCCAGACTGAAACCGGCTAATCCGGTGACGCTCGCGTTTGAGCCCAAAGCGGGTCCGGTGTACAAATACGGCGAAATGGTGAAAGAACAGTCCCATCTGGTCATTGGGTTTCCGGGCACCACTCTCAACAGTCCTCACCGCTTTGCCATGGATGTGATGGTGGAAATACTGGGCGGTCACGGGGGACGGCTCTTCCAGACAGTGCGTGAGCAGCAGTCTCTGGCCTACGATGTGTCCGCCTTTTCGTTCGACGGACTGGAGCCGGGATTTATGGCGGTGTATGGCGCCACATCCGTGGGCAAGGAAGAACGGTTTGTCTCGCTGGTGCTCGAAGAACTGGCGCGCATTCGCAAAGTCCCCCCCACCGATATGGAACTGGAGCGGGTTAAACGCTATCTGATTGGGTCTCGTGAAATTGCCCAGCAGCGGTTTGCCGCCCGGGCAGCCGAGGCGTCTCTGCGTTGGCTGTACGGGATGGGGCCCGAAGATACCGCCGAGTATGTAAAGGAAATCTCAAAAGTCTCCGCCACCGCCGTTCGGCGACTCGCATCCAAAGTGCTCAATCCGAATCACATGATTGTGTCGGTGGTGGGCAAAGGGGCCAGTCATCTCAAGTTTGACTGATGACCAGTACCGGTCATGTCTCTTCCGGTAACGGAGGCCACGGACTGCGATGGGAAATTCCATTGTCTTCTCTTTTTAAAATGCTTTTCCAACTTAACCCCAATAACGTATATTCGCTCAACGAGAACTCACACTGAAAGAGGAAACCATGGGTAGAGCATTTGAATTTCGCAAGGAAGCAAAATTTAAACGATGGGGCAAGATGTCCCGCGTTTTCCCGAAACTCGGCAAAGCCATCACTATCGCAGCGAAACAGGGCGGTGGCGATCCGGACATGAACGCAAAACTCCGCACCGCAATTGCCAATGCGAAAGCGGAGAACATGCCCAAAGACAATATCGACCGTGCGATTAAAAAGGCGCTCGGCAAAGACGCCGCCAGTTTCACTGAAATTGTCTACGAAGGAAAAGGGCCGCACGGTGTTCAGATCGTGGTCGAGTGTGCCACCGACAACAACACCCGAACCGTAGCGAACGTGAAATCCTATTTCAACAAAGCCGGCGGCCAGATTCTAACCAGTGGTTCACTGGACTTTATGTTTGAAAAGAAATCGGTATTCATTTTCCCTGCTCCCGAAGGCAAAAATCTCGAAGAACTCGAACTGGAGCTCATCGACGCGGGTCTCGAGGAACTGGAAGAATACGAAGGCGAAATCACCGTTCTTGGCGGATGGGACGATTTCGGCGCTCTCGACGCAGCCCTTCACAGTATGGGTATCGAAGTGACCAAGGCGGTACGCCAGCGCTTTGCCACTCAGCCACAGGCGTTTTCCCCCGAGCAGATGGTTGACATCGAAAAGCTTCTCGACAAACTCGACGAGGACGAAGACGTGCAGGAAGTGTTTACCAATATCGCGTAACGTCCTTTTTTTCAAAAGACTCAGTAATCAGGGGTCTGGAACGCGCTCAGAGCGCGGTGTAACAACGAAGATATATCGTCATGCTCGCGAAGATATATCGTCATGCCCGCGAAGGCCTCATGATTCTACACAAGTTTTTGTTGACA
>JAFGWT010000294.1 GCA_016937015.1 Deltaproteobacteria bacterium
ACTGGTGTGGATACTGGTGTGGATACTGGTGTGGATACTGGTGTGGATACTGGTGTGGATACTGGTGTGGATACTGGTGTGGATACTGGTGTGGATACAGGTGTGGATACCGGTGTGGACACGGGCGTGGATACTGGTGTGGATACGGGTGTGGATACTGGCGTGGATACGGGCTCCGAAACGGGTGCAGTCGTGTGCACGCCAACGGATGTTTTGGGGTTGGGAGACGGCAATCGAACAACTGTATCAAATAATGGGTGTTATGAGATTATTCCACAGAACACCTGGACGGTTTCTTACCGAATTCAGATATCAGCAGGCACTGTATCTGAATCCAGCTCGATTCCTTACATTTGGAGTTGGAGTGACGGTGAAACTTCCCTTCAGGAATCTGGCAACTTTACAGCGCAATGGCAGCCCATATATACAAACGGCAGCAACTATCCGGATTCAGTTATCCTACAGCTCAATGGCAATGGCAGTAACGTGACGTTTCAGATTTTTGAAGAGTCGTCATTTCAGTAGGCATCTTTAAATACCTGTTCTTACGTCATTAAATATTGCAGTTGTTGGATTGTGTTTTTCCTTCCGTGCCAGGCTGCCATACCGTATCAGGTGACAGAAGGGCAACGCCCGGACAGGGTTCACCACGCAGCACTGAAATAGTCTGTTTCAATCCGCTTTCAGTTTGCTCCCCTACCAGGCGAGCTGTTTCCTGCCCACTTTCGTCAAGAAAAATAAATGTGGGAACACCCACCAGATTAAATCGCTGCACCAGATGACGGTTTTTCGGTTTGCCAATATCGATGGCTCGGACGTGAACGCCTTTTTCGTTGCATTGACTGCTGATGGTTTCAACAGTCGCTTTCATGCGCTGGCAGATGGCACAGTCTTCCTTGTACAGTTCGACCATGACCGGCAATCCTTTGGGGGTATCAGGGAGCACCGCCTGTAATGGATCGGTTTGGGCATTGGGCGTTGAGTATCGAACTGATTGAACAACATCCAGTGCCAGCATTCCGGCGATAAACAGAAGTAAGACACCAATACCTTTTTCTATTTTGGGCAGGTGGGGAGAAATGCGGCCAATCAGTTTCATTCCGAACTCGGCAAACACTGCGGAAATCATCAGTGGCAATGCGAATCCAATACCGTATAGCGTCAGATAAAGCGCTCCCTCAGAGGGACTGGCAGCCGACGAGGCCGTGTATGTCAGTACCGAACCAAGAACCGGACCAACGCAGGGCGACCAGCCCGCAGCAAATACCACGCCCATGAACAATGCGCTGATGGCGCCGAAACGCTGATTGAGTTTTGAGTCATCTGCGCGAACCACCCGGTCAAGAAATGATATTTTGATGATGCCAATAAATTTGAGGGCAAACACAAGCACTATCACGGCGCCGATACCCTGCATTAAAATTTTGTGTTCGCTCAGGTATGCGCCAATGCTCGACGCGCCAAACCCCATTGCAGTAAACACGCTAATAAAACCAACAGAAAAGAGCGCAGCGCGAATTATAAGTCGGCCTCTGTCTTTTCCTGTCAGGCCTTTGATGCTTCCACCGGTCAGCGCCGCCAGATATATGGGAATGAGCGGAAACACGCAGGGGGTAAAAAATGTCACAAGACCTGCGCCAAACGTTGTGAATAACCCCGGTGACACGTCTAACTCTCTTTGTTTACGAGGTCAATCTGACCTTCATACTGACCTGTAGTGGTGTCGCTGTTTTTTTTGGGTTTTGCAGGGACTCCGCAGGCACCCGACATGCAGGTGGGTATACCCAGCTTTGGAAATACCCATAACTGCAAAACAAACCATATTCCCAGGATGATGCCATATAATGCCAAATCATTCATGTTCAGTTACCTTCCTTCCGGACCCTTTCAGTAGGTGGCGGTCAGCCCAATCAGCGCGCCCCAGCCAGTGGAAATCCAAGGGTTCGAAGTGATTGGACATCCGCCACTCTCACAGCCGACAGTGGCGTAGTAAGCAAAACCAGCTGTGGCTCCCAGTGCCAGCCCCAGCGACCGTTTAATTTTTTTTCTGTTTTGTGGCGACAGGTTCAGCCATTTTTCCTTAAGTGCATTCATGCTGATTTTTCTCCAACCTTTTCAAGCAGATCCGTTTCGATGATTTCCTCAAAATAGTGCTGGCCTCTTACTCCGACAACCCGCTCAACAATATTTCCGTTTTTAAAAAATAGTATTGTCGGCGTTCCTCTGACTCCCAGTTTTCCAACAGTTTTTCGACCTTTTCCAACGTTCAGCTGCGCGACCTTGATTTTTCCATCGTACTTGCATGCCAGGCGTTTTACAGTTGGCACCAGCTGCATACATGGGGCACAGCCGTTGGACCAAATGTCAACAAGAACGGGTATTTTGGATTGTCTAACCTCGTGTGTGAAATTATCATCTGTAATTTCCACCGGATCCTTTTCGCAATCGCCAGTAATGCCAAGCCAGTTCAGTATTCCCATTTTCGCCTCCAGGGTCCTGTTAGACGGGTTAATTCTTAATAATAACCATCCACCTGTGGATGCATTCCTTATCACTATGAGCCGACAACGCGTCGTCTGGTGGCGTGTATATAAATATTATTTTAATGAACGGTAGATTCCGGGCCAGGGGAGTTATGCATCCGGACACGTTAGAGTAAATTTTTTCGGTATTGCCGATAATCAATCTTGTACTTCTTGATTTTGTACTGAATGATGCGCTTGGTGGTTTCAAGAAATTCCGCTGCCCGGGTTTGATTGCCTTCTGCGTCCTTCAGGGCATCCTTGATGAGCCCCATTTCGTATACCGCCACCAGCTGTTCCAGACGTCCTCGTTTTTCACTGCGATTTTCAGCCGCCTTCATTTGCAGTGATGGTGGTAGACACTTGGTGGTAATCGCACCACCTTCGGCCAGAAGTACGGCGCGCTCCACAGCATTTTCCAGTTCCCGCACGTTTCCAGGCCAGTGATAGGACATAAACAGGTCGATGGCCGGAGTGTCGATGCGGTCCACGGTTTTGCCCATCTCTTCTGCGTACCGGCTGATGAAATGGTCGGTGAGCAACATAATATCAGCGCCCCGATTGCGCAGTGGCGGAATAAGTATTGGGAACACATTCAGTCGGTAGTAGAGATCTGCACGAAATGCACCGGATGCAACTTCAGCGTCAAGGTCCTTATTGGTGGCGGTAATTATGCGCGCGTTGGTATGGGTGGTTTTGCTGGAGCCCACCCGTTCAAATTCGCGATCCTGGATGACCTTGAGCAGTTTTACCTGTGCCTGAGCAGGGAGCGAGTTGATTTCGTCGAGAAAAATGGTACCGTTTTTGGCGGCCTCGAATCGTCCTTCCCGGGTGGCGACGGCGCCGGTAAAGGCGCCTTTCTCGTGACCGAACAGCTCGCTTTCAATAAGGTGCTCCGGAATGGCACCGCAGTTCAGATGCACAAACGGCTGGTCTTTTCTTGGACTCATTCGGTGGATGGCCCGAGCGATGAGACCTTTGCCTGTACCGGTTTCGCCGGTCAGCAATACCGACGTTTTGGAATCAGCCACCTGGGCGATGAGCTGCCGCACATGCTTGATGGCATCGGATGACCCGATAATGCTATGGTGACTGTCCAAGGCATCCGGATCTTTCAGGCGTTTGTTCTCTTCCATAATCCGGCGTCGTTCCACGCGGGACGCGATTAAATTGGCAATCGACTCAAGCAATTTTAGGTCCAGCACCAGCTCCGGTTCCGTGCGGGCGTTGAAATCGGCGGACAGAGTACCGACGACTTCCTGACCAAAGCAGATGGGTACGCAGATAAAAGACAGTTCTGAGACATCAATATCATTGCGGGTGCCGGAGCGATTTAGAAACAGAGGCTCCTGGGCAACCCGGGGAACCACAATCGGTTTTCCGGAGCGAAACACGCGGCCAACGATGCCCTCACCGGGAAGATATCTGGCCTTCTCGGTGGCTTCTTCGTCCATTTGGTTACCGGCGATGGTATGAATCTGATCAATATCCCTTCTGAAAATGGTAACCATGCCTCGTTCCACCCCGAGATATTCGTGCATTTGATTGAGGGTGTGTTTCAGCGCCGGGTCAAATGGTCCGGGTTTTGCCAAATCCGAAGCGATGATATGAAGTGCGTGATATTGTTCCTGAGAAAAATTGGTGTCGTTCATGGTTCAGGGGTGCTAGCACAGATTTGTTCCGTTTGTAAACATGTAATACAAAAATGTGCGCATATTTTAGCATGGTACATTTTTGTTTTTTTAGTCGCGATGAAAATACATTTTTGTATTAAACTGTTCGCCGAGACCGTGTCTGTATCCAGCCTGCAGATTGGCGAAAAGTGATGCCATGGCGTAGACATCCCGTGGTGGATGCTTTATTTTGAGGCAGAGTTGAGGGGCACCGCACTAACGAATACTTTCTTAATTCAGAGAGCAAAGGTATATGACTGAAGATAAGAGAAAAATTGAGTATGAGGCAAAGAAATCCGGGTCCACCCGTTGTCCCGATTTTGCTGAAATAATCAGAACGAGCACACCGGACGACTCTTTGTTTATACAAATTGCCAATTGTTTTTCCCAACGGTTGTCCGATTTTGCGGTAGCCTACTGCCGTGACAGTACACTGGGAAAGGACGCCTTTCAGGAGGCAATGCTTACAGCCTTTTCCAAACTTGATACCTATCGAGGCGAAGCGCCGATTGAACCGTGGCTCAGGCGAATTGTAGTGACCTCCTGCTCCAGGCTGCGTCGCGGCAAAAAGAACGATCCGTCCATCAATTCGTCGTTTGATGCCGGAGGTGGCGACGGTGCCTTCAAGACAGATGACCCCAGTCAGGAGTGGTCATTGATGATGGCGCAGAGTTTTCAGCAGGTGCTAAATGAAGTTGAACAGTTAAGCGAGCCCAATCGCAGTCTGCTTCTCGACCACGACATGCATGAAGAACCCATCGTCACTCTTGCTGAACGCTACAATATGACTGAAGACGCGGTTAAATCACGCCTTAAACGCAGCCGAGCCCAGCTGCGTGATTCCCTTCTCGCCAAAGCTGGCTGAATCGGTTATCAGTTGCTGAACGGTTTGGCCTGAACTTCGACCTGTATTCGGATGGGTTTACGGTCCCGGCGGATTTCCAGTTCGACAGTGTTGCCGATACCAGCGGTGGCGGTCATCCAGGAAAGCATTGACGAATCGGTGACGTCGGTGCCATTGAATTTTTCGATGACATCACCCACCTGAAGTCCGGATTGAATCGCCGGTCCGTTTTTGTAGAGTTCGGTGACCATAACGCCGTTGGCGGCGCTGGTAAGTTGAGTAAGGCGTTCATCGAGATCTCGGATACCCACTCCCAGCCATGCGGGCAGCACCCGCCCGGAGCGCTTGAGCTGTGGCAAAATGGTTTTAAGCATGTCAATGGGGACTGCAAAACCGATGCCCTGACCTTCGGCCGTAATCGCAGTGTTCATGCCCACCACTTCACCGGAAACATTCACCAGGGGTCCGCCTGAGTTGCCTGGGTTGATGGAGGCGTCTGTCTGGATAAAGTTTTGGTATCCACCGTCACCGTTTTGACCAGCGCCAATATCATTCCAGTTGCGGCCCTTGGCACTGACAATTCCGGCGGTAACAGTATGGGTAAGTCCAAAAGGATTTCCAATGGCCATGACCCATTCTCCCACTTCAAGCCTGGACGAGTCCCCCATTTCGATGGGGGTGAGGCGATCCGCATCGATGTGCAGCAGTGCGGCATCTATTCCTGGCTCGATGCCAACAGGTGTTGCGGGTACCTGTCGCTTGTCCTCCAGTTGTACCAGTATTTGCTGTGCACCTCGAATCACATGATAATTGGTAAAAATATAGCCTTGCGCGTCGATGATGAAACCCGATCCCAGAGACCGCTGAATCCGCTCGCGATGGGGCCTGCCAAACAGGTCTTCGAACAGCGAAAATCCACTGCGGGGTTGGTCTCGCACGACGGCTGCAGTGAAAATATTGACTACGGATGGTTTGACTTTTTTTGTGGTGGAAACAAACGAACCGGGGACGTTGGGATAAATTACCCGAACATCGTCCTCATGGGAAATGGATGGTGCTTCATGAATCTGCGGCTGCGGATTTGGATCGGGATCTTTTTGAATGGGGCGACAGCCGGCGATGGCTATAATACAAACTGCTGTCAGCAACTGAATCAGAGACAGCCGCATTGTTTTTTTATATTTTCGTACTTCTGCTGCAGGCTGTCGATGATGTCTTCGAGCAACCGCTCTTCTTCGCCCGTGAGATTGTTTTTGGTTTTTTCCTGCAGGAGGCGAAGGATGTCGATGGTTTGCTGGGCCATCGGCAGATTGGTGCAGCAGTTGGCCACATCCGGTCTGGGAGTGAGGCCTAAATGGAATGCTGCTGATGAGCTTAAAGAGAGGATGAATGTATTAAAATCAATGGGAAAATCAGGATCGCTGTCCTCGGGGGCAACGGCCGATGTCTGGTCATGATCGCATTTGCAGCTCATCTGAAAAACCTCTCTTAAAAATCGTATACGTTTTTTGGGCCGTCGTTCTCAGGGGCGTCAAAATTGTACGAGGATTCACTGTTGCTCTCTGCAGGCGCATCGTCTGCATCATCGGAATCATCCGAGTCCACCATCAGAGGCTCACTTTGACTTTCAACATCGGGTAGCCCCGCCAGGTATTCTGCAACGTCGGTTTGCGTGATTAGTCCCTTGTCGATATTTCGGTCGACGACCCGTTTGTCAAATAATCTGGCTTGTTTACTCATTCTTGTCTCGCTTTCAGTTCTGTTCAGAAGCTGCGTTCAGTTTGCATTTCATAATGATGAATAGGCATTCCGTCAATATTTCAATGCCAAATTGTCATTTAAATAACATATCCTTGAATTTTTGTATGAGAATTTCCCATTTCAGAGTGGCTGCATCCGATAGGGCCGCACGGGCGATACTGGCGCTGATTGACGGGTTTTCTTTAATGATATTAATCGCATGGGCGATGCTTTGGGGATTTGCGGAAGAAATAAGCATACCATTTCTTAAGTTGGTTATCTGCTCAGAGATGCCGCCTGTGCGCGTGGCGATAACTGGCAGGCCGGCCTGCATCGCTTCTGCAATAATGGTGGGCGCACCTTCGTGGCGACCATTCTTCAATTGAATGGACGGTACCACCAGGACATCCGCAGCCTTGAGTAGCAGGTCCCGCTGGGGTTCAGTCACCGTGCCAACGAATTGCACCCGCTGATTCAGCCCCTGGCTTTGCTGGACCAGTTGGGATTTCATTTCGCCAGCTCCGGCAACAATGAGTTGCACATCGCAGTCTCTCAGGGCGGTCAGTAAAACATCCACGCCTTTGATTGGGCTGAGCCGACCGACATATAGTGCTGTGAATCCGGTGAGCCCCAGTTTCTTTCTGGCATCCCCTTTGGAGAGAAAGCATCGATTTGGGGAAATCCCCATGGGGGTTACCGCCAGTTTGGCCGGTGGATTTTGCCTCAGGTGCCTGGGCAGGCACGCAGTAAACTCGGATTGTAACTGCCGAGATACAAAATTTATCATCCGACATCGACGCATCAACGCGGCGCTCAGGATCTGTTTTCCGGGCAGTTGTCTGAGCAGGTGAATGTCCCCCGAATGCGCAATAGCGAGGTGGGGCAATTGAATCTCTGGAAGTCGTGGGGCAATAAGTGACGAAGGCAACAGCCAATGACTGACAATGCCATCCCACTTCGGGGCGAGTCGTGCTGTTTTTTGCCACATCTGATGCACCAGCGGCAGGATTTGAACCGCATTTAGCGGCGAACGGGCAAGATTCTCAGGCGCGCCTTCGCCAAAACACAAGGTCTGCCGGTACGCGGAACACATGTATTTCACCCGGTGAATCCGCAACCACGGGGGCGGGGGACTATCAAACGGTTCGTCTGAAACTGTGACAGGCGGTGCGTCCGGCACAATCACGTCCACATCGTATCCCGTTTGCCCGAATGCGTCTGCCATGCCGTATACAAAATTGCCTGCGTAATCACCGGGAAATCGAGGAAAAGAGGTGGTAATAAAACCCAGACGGCCGCGTGACTGATTCACCCCATTGCGGTTCATGCCTGTTCAGCGGAGGCAGACGTGGTGACATCCTGCCTGGAGGGTCTGTTGCGCAGGCGGTAGTGCAAAGAGCGCAACAGCACCAACGGGACCTTAACAAAAGCAGTGTAAAGAGAAATGCCGGATACCTCGGCCGCGTAAATGGGACGAACCGTCACCTGGGCGACTCTTCCCTGAACCGTATAAAGATGGGCAAGTATATCGTTTGGAAATCCGTACCTTGTATAGATGCGGGTAAGATTCATTCGCGAGAGCACCTGCCTGGAGATGGCAGTGTAACCGCACTGGGAGTCACGAATATGGGGATACCCGGATGTGAGTCGGGTGAGAATGCTCAGAATGTGATTCCCAAAAAAACGAAGACTGGGCATGACGCGATGAACGCCTTTCCACGAAAGGCGATCTCCTTTGCAGTAGTCGGCGGTATCGTGGACAACCGGCGACACCACATTGACAAGATCGTCCGGATCCATTTGTGCATCCCCCGCCATGACCGCAATCACATCGGCGCCGAGCTGATCGCATGTTCGGTAACCGGTTATAATGGCCGCGCCCACACCCTGATTTTCGACGTGAGTGACCAGATGCATCCGGGGATCGTGTAATTGGGCCACAGACGAAGCGGTGCCGTCCGTGCTGGCATCGTCCACAACGCAGATAATGTCAACAAAAGCGGGAATTGATTGAATGGTTTTGTGTATCAGCAGAGCTTCATTGTATGCGGGGATGACAACCGCAATCGATTTTCCATTAAGCATCGCTGCTATATATCACAGCGAAATTGAAAATAAACGGGATTCAGTCCAGTGGTGGCGAAATTTGCGATGGTCCGGCATTTGGGATTTAGATCCTTTTAGCAGCGACAAACGTCAATATTAATATCAACTGTCTATCTGTTGATTCAGGACCAGAATGATCGAAAGGAAATGAGTGTTGATATCCGATAAAGATCTGAAACGAAGCGCGTTTTTCATATTTTCGGTTGTTCTTGTCGCATCGGTGGCACATACACAGATCCAGAGCGGTGGGTATGCGCTGGACGATGTTCCTCGGGATGTATCTCCTTTCGGAGAACTCGTTTGCCCGGAAGTGCCGCTGATCAAATATCAGGGGACCCTCATTCGGTATAGCAGACCGGCGCGGGTGCATCCGGCGTTTGCGGGGCAATTGAAGCAGTTTGAAGAGGTGGTGGCACAGACCGCTGTATCTGTTTTCGGGCGGGAACCTCAATTCATCGTGCAAAAAGGGTCATATAATTGTCGGCGGGTGCGGTCCATTCCCTCTCTTATAAGTGAACACAGTCTTGGAAACGCGCTTGATGTGTATGGATTTAAGTTCGGTCCACTAAAAAAGGGCCAAATATTACCCGAGGGGTTGCCAGGGCAATTTAAACGCGGTTTCAGCGTGAGTCTTCTGAAACATTGGCGCGCGACTTCTACTCCAGGTATGTATTATTCGCAGTTCCTCCGGCAGCTGGCCGAAAATCTGGTGGATAGGCCGGATATTTTCAATGTGATGCTCGGTCCTGCGTATCCCGGTCATAAAAATCACTTTCACTTTGATTGCGCCAATTATTCGCTGGTTTCGATTTGAACCCTCTGAAACGAGTGTGTTGTTGACTGCAAAATATCATATCAGATTCGATCTGTTCGAAAACAGGCAATTTATGCTATGTCAGGCCTATGACGATGTATTCAGTTAAAAGAGTTGTTAGGCTTCAGGATATTGATGCGGCGGGAATTGTTTTTTTCCCTAAATTTTTAGAGTACTGCCACGATGCGTATTTCGAATATCTGATGCAGTCAGGCATCGATTTGCCGATGTCAATTCCGTCCGGCGATTATATCTTACCTCTGGTTCATGCGGAGGCGGATTTTAAACTGCCGTTGCGGTTTGGGGATGAAATAACGGTGTGTATCAATAATGCCGAAATGAATACATCGAGCTATCGGGTTAATTATTCGATATATAAAAATGATGAGAGCGATACATTGTGCTGCACTGCGCAGACTGTTCATGCCGCTATTTCCCGAACGACATTTAAGCCGTTAAAACGAGTTCCCGAAGAAATTGTCAATGTGCTGAATATGCAGTGTAAATCACATTGATCAGATTTTGAGATGCCGTTTCCATAACGAGACGGCGATTGATCTTGCCGTTTTCGAGAAGCGGCAATTTTTCAGCTGATGCGATATACACCCGTCGCGGGCGATGATGGGTTGCCAATTCTTTTTTCAGGATGTCTGCAAGGGTTTCTTTTCTGAACAGGTGAATCTGCACGAATAGGGCCGCCGCCACAATTTGACCATACTCTTCGTCTTTCACACCGAACACCACTGCATCGCTTACGCCCTCAATGCGCTTCAGCTTTTCTTCAACCTGAGTGGGATGCACGTTTTCACCGCCGGTGATAATGAGACTATCCATGCGACCAAGTACGTGTACAAAACCGTTGTCATCGATGTATCCGGAATCTTCAGTGATGAATTTACCATGGCATGGGGATACCCCGAGATATCCGGACATAATCATTGGGCCGGCTACCTGAATGCGGCCGGCAGTATTCGCAGGCAAAGGGGACCCATCTTCGTTGATTATGGTCACAATGACGCCATCCAATGGTTTCATGCCTGTATGGCTGCGCTGAAGGGCAGTGGTCAGTGGCGTCGTGGCCACCTGAGACGCGGTTTCGGTCATGCCATACGTTTCCAGTACGGGAAGTTTCAGTGTTCTCCATTTATGGCGCAGCACATCAGAGGCGGCGGCGCCACCGAGCAGAATGACCCGGAGTTGTTTCAGTATGCTGGCCTGTTCGGAGGCCATGAGGCGATGCAGGGTGGTGGGTACCAGCGAAAGCATGGTGGCTCCCTGGGTTGCAATGGACTCAAACACCTGGACGGCGACGAATCGCTCGTGGAGGTGTACGCATTTGCCAGCCAGAAGGCAACGAAACAGAATGGATAGACCGCCAATATGGGAAAGGGGGAGATTCAGAATCCACTGATCACTGGGATGCCATCCCAGATTGGCTTCGCTTGCTTTTGCCGATGCAATCAGTGCAGACTCAGGCAGCACAACTCCTTTTGGGGACGCGCTGGACCCGGAGGTGAAGAGGATGCACCGGGCTTCTTTGGTTGGTGTTGATTTTAGTTCTTTTGCCTTTGGGGTATTGGGGATGGAAGGGGAAAAGAGCGTTTCGGTGTTCCGCTCCAGACAAACAGGGGATTTTGAACTTGTAAAGGGTGGCAGCATTGCGACGGTGCGTTGGCAGTGCAATGCGGCCAGCAGGGAAATGATTGTATCTGGATGATTGGTGGCGGAAATTTCCACTATCCGAGTTGATGGCAGTTTGGTTAGCTGGTCACAAGAGAGACGGCAGGCATCTGCCAGTGTTGAAAATGAGTAAGTGTGCGATTTGAAACGCAGTGCAGGCGCGTCTCCAAACTGTTTGGCTGCGGTGAATATACATAAACGTGTCATGATCCCCCTGCAGTGAATAGTTGGATGTCATTGGGCAAAATCCCAAGTCCCATCTGTGAAATCAGTGATATTCTGCCGTTAGTTAAGCGAAAATAGTTCTCAGATGCTGAGGTGCGCAGTGCGGCGTGCGGATAGAGTCCACACGCGGTTCGGGATTTAACTGCGATGGACAGGTGAATTGTCGCAAGAAATCCTGGTAACGATTCGTGACAGTGGGTGACAACCGCCTCGCAACTGCATTGATTTGCGATTCTGGCAAGTTTCAATACATTAAAAAATCCGCCAAGCAGTGTGGGTTTAAGCACAAATGCACGGCATTGCGGATGAACGGCGATTTTTTGGTGATCGTTAATTTCAACCAGACTTTCGTCCACTGCAAAGGGAACAGGCAAGTGGTCGGGGAGCTGTTGTGATAACGGAAAAGGCTCTTCGATATATTCAGGGTCGAATGCCGACAACCTGTTGAGCTTTTGTAAAAGATCTGGCCCAGCCAGTGTGCTGTTTGCATCCAGACGAATCGCAATCTCATTGCCAAAGGTCTTTCTCAGTCGGACAAGGCTGTCGAGTTCTTTGGGAAACTGGTTGGGCGTCCCAATCTTCATTTTGAATACTCGAATACCTGTGTCAAATAAGTTTTGAGCCGTGGCTTCTGTCTCGTTATCAGACAGCAGGCCGTTTACCTCTATTGGCGTTTCACTGTTGACAAAGAGCGACCAGAGTGGTGCATTTTTCGATTGAGCGAACAAATCGAGCAGAGCGGTTTCAAGCGCAAAGCGTGCGGCCGGGGCGTCCTTAGGAACAAGGGCGCAAGTGGATTCAATATCGGATATGCCGAGAACCTGTCGGTTCATGATTCGGGGTAGCAGCTCCGACAGAGCCCCATGACACAAAGCTGCGGTGTCCGGCGAATATCCGGGCAACGGGCTCGCTTCACCGATTCCAGTGCATCCGTCTTCGTCTGTAATTTTCAGGTAAAGCCTTGGAACCGTTTTCCAGTGATGGGCAGCGTTTGTAATGGGCAGCGGCACCTTGACCATTTGTTGTATAATCTGCCAGCGTAGTGGTGTCATTGATTCAGTTTAATGGAATAACGAGTGACAGAGAAAGTATTAAACCAAACAAAAATGTAAACCGGGCGGTGTGTGCCAGCACAGGATTCAATTCCTTTCCGTTAAGCACTGTCAGACGTTTGAATCCGGCGATACCGATAGGCGCAATGATGCCAGTGGCCACAACCCAGTTATTGGCGGTAATGGACGCGATAATCCCTACGCACATGTACGCCAGAAAAAGTCCAGCAGCGTATTGCAGGAGGCCAAATTTCCTGCCCCATCTGACAACCAGCGTTGTTTTACCGTGCTGCCTGTCCTGGTGTTCATCGCGGACATTGTTAACAACCAGCAGGTTGACCGCGAGCAGCCCCATGGCACATGCTGCCGGCCATACTTCAGCGGGCAGCATTCCGCTGCAAAGATGCGTGGTACCGATCACGGCTGCCAGACCAAAAAAAAGAAAAACAAAAATATCGCCAAGACCGTTGTAGCCAAGGGGATATGGACCGCCGGTGTAGGCGATGGCGCTGACCAGGGCAAGAATCCCAATCATCAAATAAGGCCAACCGCCGAACCACACCAGTGTACTGCCGGTGCCTATCGCCAGAAGCGTGCAAATGAACAGCGCGCTTTTCATCCGTTTTTCAGAAATTAATCCCTGCTGCATGGTACGAGGGGGCCCCTGTCTCTCCTCTGTGTCGGTGCCTTTTTTAAAGTCAAAATAATCATTGGCGAGATTGGAAAGAATCTGCAGTAGCAGCGCGGTAATCAGGCACACCGCAGCAACAGGGTAATTGATATGGTTGTTTGTGGCAGAAACAGCGATGGCAATCCCAACTGTGATGGGCGCAGCACCCACCGGAAGTGTTTTGGGTCGCAGAGCCATCAGCCACGCACGGGCGGAGTGCGCATCGGGCATTGTGTCAGTTTTCGGGCTCATGGACGGCGTTTGAAGCGGCTGAAATCGGGCGCCCGTTTTTCAAGAAATGCGTTTTTTCCTTCCTGGCCCTCTTCGGTCATATAAAACAGCATGGTTGCATTGCCAGCGAGTTCCTGTAATCCAGCCTGACCGTCGCAGTCGGCATTCAGCGCGGCTTTCAGGCATCGAAGCGCAATCGGGCTGTTGGCGAGAATTTCTCGACACCACTGAATGGTTTCGGTTTCGAGCTGCTCAAGTGGCACCACTTTGTTAACCAGTCCCATATCAAGCGCTTCCTGTGCATTGTACTGGCGGCACAGAAACCAGATTTCGCGCGCTTTTTTCTGGCCAACAATGCGCGCCATGTAGGATGCACCGTAACCGCCATCAAAACTGCCAACTTTCGGGCCGGTCTGACCAAATACGGCATTTTCCGCCGCAATCGTTAGATCGCACATCATGTGAAGCACGTGGCCGCCACCGATGGCAAATCCCGCCACCATGGCGATGACGGGCTTGGGCAGGGTCCGTATCTGTCTTTGCAAATCCAGGACATTCAACCGTTGAACGCCATCAGTGCCTTCGTATCCGGCTTCCCTTCGCACCTTTTGATCGCCGCCGGAACAGAAGGCCTTGTCGCCCATCCCCGTCAGGATAATCACGCCTACATCCGGATCATTTCGCGCGTCATCAAACGCCCGAGACAGTTCCATGACCGTCTGCGGACGAAAGGCATTTCTAACTTTTGGGCGGTTAATGGTGATTTTGGCAATTCCTTCAGCTTTTTCGTATATCACGTCCACCATGGGAATCGCGGGTTTCCAGTTGATTTGATTCATTAGGTACACCTTTGCGGTAAAGTTATTTATTGTATCGGCTACTTTGGTCAGACACTCGGCATGCCACAATCCGACGCAAGCGACCTGAATATGAAATGTGAAAATACTTAGGAGAGGTGCGGTGAAAACACAATAATTAAAAGCCACTTGCGCGATAAACTGATGCGGCAAATCGGACTAACCATCGTCTCTGAATTTATCCTGAATATGAAATTTATTATTAAATTCGATATGTTACGATGCCGGGTGAATATTTTCGAATTTGACTTTGAACGATTCTTTTATCTTAATTTTCAGTATGAAGGTCCGTACCTACTTGCAGAAAGGTATTGGGAATTTTGACCTGTATCGAACCGTGAATCGATGGATGGAGAAATTGTGCAGGAACAGTTGGTAAAAAATGAGCAGCAAATGCTGGCGTTGGCGTGTCAAAGTGCCGGGCTGGGAAGCTGGCGGTTATCGCGTGATGCAAAAGTTATTACACTGTCAGCACCGCTCTGTATGTTGTTAAAAGCGGATGCGGACCCAGACACCGCAATTGATTTGCCGTATGATGAGTTTAATAACAAGTACGTTCATCCGGAAGACAGATGGTTTGTGAGGGAGTATCAGTTCGAGCCGCCGGGGCATAAATACTCGTTCAGGGTTCGCTGCACTGATGGCACGGAGCGTTGGCTGGAGGCGTTTCCGGTATCAAATGGCACGTCGTTAAATGGAACTGTAACCGGTGTGGTCCAGGACGTAACCGAGCGGGTGGCCAGTGAAGATGATATGCGGAACGCGCGTAAGATGGAGTCCATCCGCAGTATCGCAGGAGGAATTGCCCATGAGTTTAACAATATTCTATACTCGATGTCAGGATATATTAGTTTGATGAAGGAAATGCTGGGTGACGCAACACCACTCGATACCATTGAGTTGAATGAGTATATTGGCGAGATGGAATACAGCAATCGCCGTGCGGTTCGATTGATAAAAAAAATTCAGACATTCAGTCATAGCGGGAAACAGGGTATTTCACAGGTGAAATTGGAAGAGGCAGTCAATAAAGTACTTCAGAATATCCCCTTCCCCCAGACGGTGACATTTAAACTTGCGGTTAATTTGTCCGAGAATGATCGCGTGTACGTTAACGCGATGATTTTGCAGGAGTCTTTGGCTAATGTGATTTCGAATGGCATAGCGGCAATGGATAGTGTTGGTGGTGGCACATTGGAGATGGAATTGGATACCGTTTTCGAGGAGGGTAATCGTCCTGTAACATGTGGTTCCATCAGAACCGGATATTATGGGCGGGTGACCATTAAGGATGAAGGCTGTGGAATGGACAGAAATACGCTCAATAGGATATTTGAACCGTTCTTCACAACAAAACAGGCGGGGCAGGGGACTGGCCTTGGTCTGGCTATTGTTTATGGCATGGTAAATGCGGCAGGCGGCGCAGTGGAAGTGCACAGTCAGCCGGGAAACGGTACCCGGTTTCGGATATATCTGCCCGCCTGTAACGTCACGACTGGGGAGGAAACAATACAATGACTCGCATACTTTTAATCGATGATGATATTCAGGTTTGTACGATGCTGGAGCGATTTTTGGTGCGCAAGGGGTATGAGGTGGATGTTGCCTACGACGGCAATCAGGGTATCCAGAAGTTTGAACCGCAGCAGACAAGTCTTGTGATTACAGACCTGGTAATGCCCGAAAAGGAAGGGATTGAAACCGTAATGGAGCTTCGGGCGAAATCTCCCAATGTAAAAATTATTGCCATTTCAGGCGGTGGAAGAGTGGGACCTGAATCATATCTGGAGATTGCGCGGGAGCTCGGAGCGCAGCGCACCTTTGAAAAGCCGGTCGATTTTGATGAGCTGCTGGGGGCGGTGGAGGAATTGACTGCGTAGCTGATGTCCGTTCAAGTGGCCAATGGCCTGGGCGTCAATTTGGCCAGCCTTGAGATGCCTCCGGTTTATGTCAGAAAATACGTGATGCGTGCAATTCCGAGCCAGTGGCACACGGGTTGCTTCGTTTCATAGTATGAATCTATCAAACAGCAATAGGGATAAACCCCGTGAGCGGTTACAGGAAAAAGGCGTGGCATATCTGGGAGATGCTGAGTTGGTCGCTATCTTGCTGGGCACCGGGATACGGGGACAGGGAAGTCTTGAACTTGCCTCACAGACGCTGGGGCAGGTCGGTGGCGTCGTAGGCTTGAGTTCCCAGGGCATGGGCTCTCTGTGTCGTTTGCATGGTATGGGGACCGCAAAATCGGCCAGACTTTTGGCGGCGGTGGAGTTGGGGGCGCGGGTAATTGAGAAAAAATCCATTCAGAAAGGGATGAATCGCTTTACATGCAGCCGAGACATTTTCCTTCGTTACAATGGGCGGATGAGTAGCCTGAGACAGGAGGTGTTCCTGGTCGTAGGGTTGAATAACAAGAACGAAGTGCTTACTGAGCAGGTAGTCGCCATGGGAACAGTGGATGAATGCCGTGTCAATCCCAGGGAAGTCTTTCGACCACTGATTATAGAGGCCGTTGCGCGAACGCTGTTGATCCACAATCATCCATCTGGCGATCCGTCGCCCAGTCCGGAAGATGTCCGATTGACCAGCCGGCTTGCAAGCGTAGGAAAACTGCTGGGTATCCCGGTGCTGGACCATCTTGTTATCGGCGCCAACAAATACTGTTCACTCAGGGATCTGGGGCTGATGTCCATTGAAGAGAAGTAATTACCTCCCGCTCTACCCGATGTCGACAGCGTGAGAGGAAGGCAGCGGCGACTCGACGTCTGGCAGCATTGAAGTGTGGCTGTGTATATCTTTGTTCGGTCTTTTTGCAATGTTCGATAAACCCGCATATAACCGCGTTATGAAAGCGATGTTATCAATCAGATTCTCTGAACAAAAAACAATTTGCAAAATAACAACCTTGTTTGGGCTCATGAGTGCAGTACTTTGGGTTGCCTGTGCGAATGGCAAAAATGGCACTTATTCAGCGGAACCGGTTAAATCAACCACTGGCGACAGCATGGCGCAATCGGACAAGCCTGTTGCTGCGACCAGTCGGGATGAAACTCCGCTATCGCCCACGCCAGATATGGCGCTGGAAGCCGCAAGCGCATCTGGCGAACTGCGTTTTGATTTCACCGAGCACATTGCATTGGCGCATCTGCGCTCAAGTGGATTACTAATGGATTTTGGTCATGAGTCCCGCAACAAATACACCATCGGCGATTGGAAAACAGGCTGGCGGGGGAATTACCTGAAAGATGGGGTGACATATTCCCTGTTGGAAAGCGCAGCGGCGCGGGTGTTCTTTTTTCTGGACGAAAATGAGGCCGGGGATGGGCGTCTGGTCATTCGTGCGCGCGGAATCGGCCAGAAGTCGAAAGGGCGACTCTATCTAAATGGCTCAGGATTGGGGCCGGTTGAATTTGGGCCCGAGTTTTCGCATGTGACCGTGGAGATCAAGGGACTGTTAAAACCGGGGAACAACGAACTGCTGTTACGTCCCGGAAACGGCGCCAAAGCCTCTGATGGAAAATTTGCCAGGCTGGCGGTGGACTACATCCGGGTTATTCCTGCGGGAACGGATGAGTCGCAGGCAGCCTCAGCGGCGACTGCCGTGCTCGATGGCGATGAGGGGGGCGCGTCGAAGGCGATACGTCTTCGCGGGGGCGACCGATTGACCTGGTATGTGGCGGTGCCGGAAGCCGCATTCTTACGAGCGTCCGTGCGCAGCACTGGTCAAGGTCGAGAGTCAGACGTTGCGGTAGGGCTTTACAAAAACGGTACCCTGCGAAGTGAGTTGTTTACGGGAAAGGTTGACCATCGCGGCACTGATATGGACGCGTCTCTGTCTGTCTGCGCCGATGATATATGTGCTCTGGATATTCAGGTAAACAGTGGCGAGGTTCTGTTTGAACGCCTGCAGATGCGGGAACCGATGACAGAGGTATCCAGTGCATCTGGTAAGCGGTCAGCGCAAAATGTGGTGCTGGTGCTTATCGATACGCTGCGGGCGGACAAGCTGTCTGCATATAATCGGGATTCCCGCGTCCAAACGCCTTTTCTCGATACGTTGGCGAAGGAGTCGATGATTTTTGAGAATGCGTGGGCTCAGGAAAACTGGACTAAACCTTCGATTACTTCCCTGCTCTCGGGACTGTACTCCGCAACTCATCAGAATAAATCCGAAAACAACAAGGTGCCATCATCTGTTGTGATGATGCAGGAACATTTTTCAAAGCTGGGGTTTGAAACAGCAGGATTTGTGGCCAATGGCTACGTTTCCGACAAGTTCGGGTTTAAACGCGGGTGGGACACCTGGACCAACTATGTGCGGGAAGGAAAGCGAAATCGGGCAGAGTTTGTGGCCGATGACGCGGTGAATTGGCTGAGAAAGCGCCGGGATGAAAAGCCATTCTTTTTGTACATTCATACCATTGATCCCCATGTTCCGTATATTCCGCCGGCAAAGTACAGAGCCCTCTACGACAACGAGCCTTACAATGGGGTGGTGACAGCGACGGAAACGGCAAAACTGCTCGAAAAAGTGAAAACCGGTGCGCTGAAACTGACAGATCGGGACAAGTTCCGCCTCGAAGCGTTATACGATGGTGAGATTTCATATCACGACGACTACCTTGTGAAGGTCTATGACGAACTGAAAGCGCAGGGCCTGCTGGACAATACAGTATTGATTGTTACAGCAGACCATGGGGAAGAGTTTTTTGAACATGGAAGCGTCGGTCATGGCCACTCGCTGTATGAAGAGCTGCTTCATGTGCCTCTAATCATTCGATTGCCCGGCGCTGCGCAGGGGGCTTCGGGAGGCGCGCGATTCC
>JAFGWT010000033.1 GCA_016937015.1 Deltaproteobacteria bacterium
ACTGAGCCCGGAATGGAGCACCGCCAGCTCATCACCAAACCGGGCCCGATACCGGCCCACCAGCTGGGGGGTTAGCGTGATTTCAGGCACCAGCACCAACGTCCCCAGCCCCAGTTCCTCCGCCTTTTGCGCCGCGTGCAGATAGACTTCGGTTTTTCCCGAACCGGTAATGCCATGGAGCAAAAACCCCTGGTAACTTCGTTCACGAAGCGCGGTCCCGATTGCATTCACAGCGTCCTGCTGTTCATCATTTAAGTGCGGGGGCGTATCCCTTTCCACCTCGATATTCTGAAACGGATCGGCAAAAACCGTTTTGACGTCACAGTGTATCAGACCATTTTTTTCGAGGGCGTTCACCTGCGCGGTCGCATCCGAAAACTGCTTTCGCAGGTCGTCCAGCAACACCGGCCCCTGTTCAGCAATCGCCGAGAGTACGGCAAATCGCTTTGGCGCCTTTTTTTTCAGCCCCAAAAGCGCCACCGCAGCCGCTTCGGTCGCAGTGACGCGCCGGGTTTGTTTGTCCCTGATTCGCGGTCCTTTGAGCTCCCCCTTTTTTTCCACCCAGTCAATCCCCGCCGGCAATGCCGTTCGCAGCACCTCGCCGATGGGATGCATGTAATAATCCGCGCACCGGCACAAAAAGGTCAGCAGGTCTGCAGGCAAAGATGGCCGCTCGTCGAGAATCTGAATCACCCGCTTGAGACTGTATGGAAATTCTGTCCTGGCTGCGACCGGTTCAAGCAGGTATCCGGTGAGTCGCCGTTTTCCAAAGGGCACCAGCACCCGCATGCCCGGAAGGGGCGCAATCGGAGTGGGAATGACATGGTACGCAAACGGCTTGCGCAGCGGCACCGGAATGGCCACATACCACCGCTCTGTTGAGGGCTCGGAATTATCCGGGAAAAGGGTCATATCGGTGTTGTGCGGTGAAGCTGTCATAATTTGAAATCCGATTCCGAAAGGGGAAAGGGCCGCCGGTGAAAATGGGTCAATCGAATCGGTTTGTAAAGGGAAAGTTGGGTTTGGGCGACATTGATGTCAGGGGCACATGGAAACGCCGCCAGACGCGCGATAGGCGATGGTCTTGTCAATAAAATTTCCCCCATCGGTCTCCGGCGTGGTCTGTTCGCCCTGTCCGGCGCCAAACAGCAACGCGATGGTGTGTGACGCAGCCACCAGGTCCATGTTGGCAAACAGCCAATCCAGACGATTATCCTGGTAATGATTCTCCGTGTTGTTGAGCGTCATATTGCCAAGGGGAATCTGCCACATCACCAGCGGCAGACAGGTGGTTTCTGCCAAATCCCGACTCCAATCCAAAAAACGTCTGGCACCGGCATCATCCCACCATCTGTCCTGCCCCAGCACCTGCTCGTAATAACCCGCATCCCGGTCCGATGGGTCAGTCACAATAAAATCGCCGGTTGCCGCCCCCAGCGCATTCATGAATTCTCCGGTGGCCACCCCATCGCCGTCCATGCCAATCAGCCAGGCTGAGGCATGCAATCCCACTTTTGCGTTTGGCGCGTATGTGCGCACCATTTTGATCATACACCTGGCCACGCCGGCCGCCGAATCCTCCTCATCCCCACAATCCTGCGGATTGGATTCAGTCACCTTTGCCGGCACCAGGTGCGGATTTTCATCAATGGCGCGAACATATCCCCACAAATCAGGCTCAATATGGAGCCATACCGAGCGATCATCGATAGTTTGAAGCATAAACCGCCAGTCATCGAAATACAGTTTGAGGTCGCGAACCACATTGAGTGCCGCAACCTGGTCAGACCCTTCGGGCAGACTCGATGTCTGCAGCTGCTCGTAGTAAGTTATCATTGGAATTTGTGGCCGCGCATTTCCCTGCCAGGTGGCAGATTCCGCTTTGTTAATCAGGCCAAGCACATATTGCCCGGGCGGGTCTCCATAATACTGCCAGCATCCCCACCATTCACCACATGCATCCGAGCAACCGGCATGACATGACGCGTCATCCACAATTCCGCCGGCAAGATACAGATACCGCACGTCGAACGGCGCACTGTTGGCTGTGGCATCGTCTCCGAATGATCCACCGATGAATATTGTGTTTTCCCCCATAAACCGGCACCCCGGACAGCCTCCGTCCCCATCCGCATCAGCGTCAGCGTCGGCATCAGCGTCAGCGTCGGCATCTGCATCTGCATCGATATCGGCGTCTGTATCAGCGTCTGTGTCGGCATCGGTATAGGAGTCGGTCGGGCTATCCTGACTGTCAGATGAATCGCCGCACCCGAGGGTCATAATGGCGAGCACCCCCGAGACGCCACAAAAAAAGACATATTTTATTCCATTGCGTAAAGTCATTGCACACCTTCTGTCTGAGTTGAATGTAGATACAGACAGGCTGTCACAACACACAAAACAGTCAATACCGGAATGGAGACATAAGGACTTATCGCTGGGGGCTGAACGAAGATTCAGTGCTTATTTTTTAGTCCGTACCAGTTCGTAGTACATTGTCTTATACGCGCTCTTCATTTCGAACCGGAGCGTATCGCCGTCTACGGTAACCGGCACTTCGGCCGTCCGCTGGCCACTGGGATTGAGCGCATACAGCGTTGCCTCTGTCAGATTTCCCACCATGCCTTTTAGCGTCACCGTGCCTTCGATGGGTTCAATCATCAGGGGCAATGCGCCGGTGGCGCTGAGTCGGTCGCCCGAAAAATCCCGAGCCATTCCCGTATTTGCGATATTGCCAAGGGCGGTGATCAGCACACCGTCGGATTCCGAAATGGGTTGTTTCTTCAGTGAGGTCACCGATACCACGGCAAACGGATTGGCCAGCTTTATGTCCACATTGCCAAGGGAAATCGTATCGTCCGTCTTCAGCGCCACAGCCCCCTGACTGCGGGGCGTGTTGATGGTAAATCGTCCCAGTTTGTAATTGTGCGACAACTCGCCGGTGGATGATGTAACCGTATCCCCGTCGGTTCGCGCCAGAAGCGCCGCATCCAAATCCGACGACACGGCATTGTCATCAAAGCGAATCCCCGCTTTTTCAGCCAGGGTGAGGCGACCTTTCACCGGATTGCGCGTGGCGGGATCAAACACTGCTTCGGTGGAAATCACATGCCACACCCCCTCTTTGGCGCGGGTCACGTCCTGGCGGTGATACAGCAGCGCTGCCGCCGGCCACGAGGCGATGAACGTGGGTTGGTCAAGCACATCAAACAGGTCAAAGATGGGACTCACGGTTGCGGGGTCCAGGGTCAGGTTGTCGTGAGACCAGGCAAACTGCACTGCACTCCAGTTCTGGAACGCACTGTACGCTGCCATGGCCAGATTGACGTCCTGTCTGTAGTCGTTGGGCACTGCGGCCTGCCATTCGGTGACAATGAACGGTTTGCCGTACACCCGGCGATGCCCCACCCCGCCGATAATGCCATAGGCGGGATTGGCCACCATGGGCGAATTGTCGTGGGTGATCATCTGCAGATTCCAGCCCCCCTGCGGGTGGGACCAGTAGTCATGCCTGTCCACATAATCGAGCTGGGCATTGGCGTACAAATCGATGGGATTGCCCACCCAGTGGTTGCTGCCGGTTAAAGGCGCGCGACTGCCGCTTTTTCGCACCACCTTTTGGATGCGGTTGAAGTACGACATGGTCAGATCATAATAAAAGGCGTAGGTATCTTTGGCGCGCGCGGGACTCACTTCGTTTTCACCGCCATTTGCAAAGGCCACAATCCCATCAATATTTTTCTTCTCGATGGACTCATCGGAGGACAGTCCTTTTTTGCCATTCGCGTCCACATTCCAGGCGGATTTCAGTGCCCTGTCGGTTTTGTATTTTTTGCCCAGCCACTGCGCAAACTGCGCATTCAGAATGTCTTTGTAAAAGGGCGACTCAATGGCGAAATCACCGGTCTTATTCATATAGAAGAGGCTGTCTTCATTGATGATTTCCATCATGCAGAACGCCGGGTCATCGCCATATTTTTTGTTGGTGTAGGGATTTTTGTGACCCATGAAATTTTTGACGAACTCTTCCTGAAGGTCGATGAGTTCGGGGGCGAATTCCCCTTCCATTTTGTAACCGTTCACCAGCCCCGTCACGTCCGAAATACCATCCGCCGCGTAGGGCGCCCGATGCACCAGCAGGTCCATGTACTGATAGATCCCCCGCTTTTGCAGCTCAGCGATAAAAAAGTCGAATCGGTCCATCTCGTCTTTGGCGAGGGTGCGGGTGGTGCCGGTTTTGCCAAAAATGTTCTGATTGGTCCAGGGGGCATCGTAGTGATGGTGACGGGTCATATTCACCCCCATCTGGGCCAGCAAATCGGCGGTTTTTACCGCATCTTCCTTACTTGGAAAATTGGCGGATGCCACGATATTAACGCCCCAGAACCTGGCCGGAGTGCCGTCCTCAAATACAAAGTCCTCGCCTCTGGCCTTTATCCAGCCGTGTTTGCCCGCAGGCGCATCCAGGAGATGACTCACATCCAGCGCGGTCCCCTTTCGCTTTGCCACATCAATGCCCTCATACGCAAACCAGGTATCGGTAGTGTACGGCCTGTCATTGGTAACAAGTTTTTCGGTGCTGAACGTAATATGGTCCACGTATAAATCAAAGGACTCATTAAAGCGCTTGCTGGTGAACTGCACATTGACGACATCCGAAAAATCTCTCTGCTGTGGCTTACCCCAGCCAAACTGAGCGAATCTGTCCAGAGGCAGCGCCACTTCGGTCCAATCTTCGGTCACTTTAAATTTCATGTTGAATTCATCGCTGTCCTGCACCGCCTGCTTTGCCAGAATCACCACGTATTCGCCAGGTTCTCCTTTGGCAAAGAACCGTATCGTATTGAACCGGCTGAGGTCCCGGGTATCCGGAGATGTCTCCACCGCTATCTGAGCCCAGCTCCAGGGGGCCGCATTGGCGCCAAGGGTGCCCCACATATGGGCACTGCGTTTGGGTGACGCGGGACAGCCTTCGGGGTGCAGTTCAAACGGATTGGGATTGAATTCGGTTCCAAGACCATTGGTATCAAACGCCGAATACCACCACCCATTGATGGGGTCGCCCTCAAAGTCCTCAAACAGAATTTCCGGCTGGGTGGCATTGGCCAGGGTCGGTTCTCCCACAATCACGGTCGGCGGTTCCGCCGCGGTTTTGGCGGCCCC
>JAFGWT010000295.1 GCA_016937015.1 Deltaproteobacteria bacterium
GATACAGATGCCGATTCAGATACCGATGCCGACTCTGATACCGATGCCGACTCTGATACCGATGCAGATACCGACTCAGACTCAGACACGGATACGGATACGGATACCGACACAGACGCAGACACTGAACCTGTGGCGTGCAATCCTGGCTCGGCGTGCATTAACTTCAACGACCATCTCCAGGAAATAGATGGACTGGGTGCCTCGTCCGCCTGGCACGGTGTCCTTGGCGCTGCAACGCTGGATGCCGGGTTCAGCAACAACAATTTCAATCAGCTCGGGCTCTCCATTCTCAGAGTTGATATTGCCCCGGAAGGGGAGTCCTACTGGGCGTCTCAAAAAACCAATATCGCAGCTGCCAGATCCCGAGGGGTGCAATACGTGCTCGGCAGTCCCTGGACTGCTCCGGCTTCCATGAAAACCAACAATAGTACAGTCGGCGGGGAAGTAAAGCCCGAATCCTACGGGGAATACGCCGCGTGGTTGAAATCGTTTTACGATTACATGGACGGTGGGGTTGATGTTATTTCTGTACAGAACGAACCCAATATCAAGGTGGACTACAACTCCGCTGACTGGACCCCCACTCAGCTGTACAATTTCACCCGGGATCACGCACCCGCCATTGGCGCGCCGTTTATGATGCCTGAAACATACAACTACGACCTTGCCTATTCGGATCCTGTACTCAACGATTCCGCAGTGGAGCCCAATGTTCAGTACATTGGGTTGCACCTTTACGGTGCGCAGATGAAAACATATGACCTGGCCGTTCAAAAGGGCAAAAAAATCTGGATGACCGAGTATTTCCTCGACCCCGAGGATATCAACACCATGATGACCATGGCCAAACAGATTATGGATTCGTTTGACAATCAGATGAACGCATACATTTGGTGGTACATGGTCACCGTGTCCTGCAACCTGATGAACGACAACGGAAATCTTACCAATAAAGGGTACATCATGGGGCAGTTCTCCAAGTACATCCGCCCGGGATCCCATCGGGTAAATACCCCTTACTCACCTCAGAACAATGTAAATGTCCAGGCGTATGCAGGCGAATACAATACAATCATTGTGCTCAATCGAAATAACAATGAAGTCACGCAGTCCTTTACGATTACCAGCGGAAACGTGAACACCCTTAAACGGTATTCCACCTCCCAAAGTAAAAAGATGAACGACGACGGCACGGTGACTGTTACGGACAACGCCTTCACCGCCACCTTCGAGCCCCAGAGCGTCACCACTTTTGTGGTACAGTAAATTCAGCGGGCGGTTATTTAATGGCAGATTCTGACCTTGCCAGTCGTAACAATCGATGTATCGTATTTATAAATCCGTTTCATCATTTTTTGTGTACGACACGCAAAGGCGACAATGACGGCCGCACTGACAACACATATTTGGCAAATACATAAACGTATGCATAAACGCACAACGATGCAAAGGTGAATGACTTTTGGAAAACGTACGAAACAGTCAAAAAACAATCGCTCGTTTCAGTATTCAACTGAAGCATGCAAACAGATTTGTCGTCTTCTGCACATTGCTGTTCCTTGCAATCGGGTGCACCATCCCTGAAGACGAACGCTGTGCCGGCGACTACGAATGGGACCCTTCTTATCAACTCTGCCTGAAAATTTCCAACGCGACGGAGGATGCGACGCCTCAACCCAATGGCGTGGGGACGCCGTGCACAACTGATGCGGAATGCATCGCATTGGGACAAGCGGTGGACTACTGTATTCTGGACCCCTTTTCCGTTGAACCGGTTGGTATCTGTTCAGTGCTGGATTGTGTTGCAACGGACTGTACCGGTCCACACGCATGCTGTGACTGTACCTCCATTGAGACAGAATGGGTTCGCACAGACGTTTCGTTCTGTGTTCCGACGTCCCGGGAGTCGTTGCTGAAAGAATCATTGGGGTGCAGCTGTGAGTGAAAATAAAATGATGCAACAAGTTATTTTAACCGGGTTCGTATTAATGAGTCTCGTTGTTGTGGGGCCTGTATCTGCGCAAAATACAGAGTTGGTCTCGCAGCCGACACCACCTGGTGAGACATCCGCATCCGGACAAACGACTATCGACGAAAAATCCGTTCCAACACCCCTGGATAGCCAGAGCGTGGCGGCCAGACTCGAAGCACTGACAGCGGCACTTCGCGCTCAGAAAAATGAAACGGATGCACTGAAGCAAAAAGCAGTTGTTCAGGACAGGGAGTTGGAAAAACTGTCAAATGAGCTCAGTGTGATGTCTGAAGAACACGAGCAAATCAGTCTTTCGCAGCTGGAAGCGGAGGCGCTGGATACGGTAAAGAGATTCAGTGTTTATGGGTTTATGGACGTTCAGTTCACAGCGGCGTTCCCCCAGCAAAAAAATGGCAGTCCCGACTGGTCGAGTCCCATTTTCATTGAAACGCAAAGGCGTTCCACCTTTCATCAGGCGGGTGTGAACCTGTATTTTAAGAGCGAACTCACCTCAACGCTGGAAACCCTGGTTGAAACCCAGTTCACGTACCAACCCAACGGTGACATCTCATCGTATCCAAAAGTAGTGCATTCAAATGGCGGTGGCACCATCGAAGCGGGCGAGTGGGTTCGAACCAGCACCAGTGTTCGCAAACCGTATTCCGGAGACCTCCGATTGGGCGGCGTTTGGATTGAACGGGCCCAAATTGACTGGAAACCACGAGACTGGCTTAATATTCGCATGGGCCGATTCCTCTCGCCTTTTGGCATTTGGCATGAAGACCACGGCTCTCCGGTGCGATTAACAACCCATGAGCCGTTTATCATTTCCAACAATTATCTTCCCAATGCCCAAACAGGTATTATGGTGCTTGGAAAAATTTTCGCCGGAAATAATGCTGATTTCGATTACGCGGTGACCCTTTCCAATGGCCGCGGTCCAGCGGATGAGTATGTCGACCTTGACAGTAACAAGGCACTGGGACTGCGGGCCAGGGTGAATATCACTTTGCGTGATTTCAGTGTGTCGGCAGGCGCATATGGCTATATGGGTCAATACACAGACAATCGCAACGCGCTTCATGTGTATACCAACGCAACCAATTCCGGTTTTGACCCAACGGTCGAACAACCCACACAATGGATAGAGACGGTTACCAGCAAGTACGATGAAAAGATTCTGGCCACGGATTTGCAAATCAATTTCAAAGGCATACAGCTGTTTGGAGAGTATGTTCGCGGCCAGAAAAAATATATTGTTCCAACAGAGATATTTGCGGTGACGCCTCTTTTCGTGGGCGCCTCACCGGACGTCGATGCCATTGAGCCCAACCAGATTTCGCAAGCCTGGTATGGCGTGGCTGCATATCAACTCCCTTTTACGAAAGCGCTAAAAGACATAAAAATAACGCCCTTTGTTGGATTCGATCACCTTGAGCCATCGGATGTGTACAGTTATGATTCTGTATCGCTGTTCCTGGGGGGAATCAACGTGAAGCCTTCTCCATATGTCACCATTAAAACAGGTGCCTATTGCATTATCCCCAAAGATAAGACTGTGCTCGGTGACAACACATGGTTCTGGGATAGCCAAATCGCGGTATCGTTTTAGGAAGGATTATGTCAGCTATGAACCATTCACGTTTTAAAGATATTGCAGGTACTGGATTCGTTGGCAAAAACAGACGCCGCTTTTTGGGGATGCTCGGCTTTTTAATTGTCGGGATAGTCCTGTTTCAGGGAAAAAGTATTCAGGCGGAGAGTCCAGATGACATTTTGATCATTGTACATACCTCAGTTAAAATTTCCAGCATCAGTCTTGCTGATGTCAGACGCATTTTTTTAAAACAAAAAGCGTCTTTGGCGGGCCAAACAATCATCCCCATCAATGCCAGGAAGGATAGCGCCCTGCGCAGGCAGTTCACCCAAAAAGTGTTCGGCAAAAGCAGCGCTGAAGAACAAAGCTACTGGGAACAGCAGAAAATCAAATCGGGCCTGCGTCCGCCAAACGAATTGAGTGATACCATCCGGGCAATCTTCAGCTCAAAAAACGCTATCAGCTACTGCTATCGCAAGGACTACGCCGCGGGTGTGGCAAAAATTATTCTCGTTTTATAATTTTTTAATATGCGACGGCTGTGCGTACTTTAAGTGAATCGCATTCAGTGCTTCAGACAGAGGGTGCACCATGATGTCCGGTTTGAGCGAACTGGATGACCCCTTAAAAGAGTTTGCATTTTTAAATTCGCAGTTTAAATCCACATACCTTCCGGCGACGTTCGACGTTTCCACATACCGGCAATCAGTGCCGCTTACGAAATCATGTCTTTCAATCTTGTCAGCAGGCTCAGTGCGTCGAGGGGGGTGATGCGGTTGATGTCAATTTCCTTGATGATCCGTTCCACTTCGGAGGGCTTGGGTCTGGCGAAGAGATCGAGCTGGGGGGCCTGTTTGGCCTTTTGGGGTACTTTGCCGGTGGGGGTTTTGGGTTCTTCCTGCTCAAGGCTGGTAAGAATGTCGCGGGCCCGCTGCACCACCAGTTCGGGCAGACCTGCCATTTTTGCCACCTGAATACCAAAGGAGTGGCTGGTGCCCCCTGCAACCAGTTTACGTAAAAAAACCACTTCCTCGCCGTATTCGCGGGCAGCCACATGATAGTTGGCGGCGTGGGGCTTGATGTTGGCCAGCTCCACCAGCTCGTGATAGTGTGTGGCAAACATGGTTTTGCATTTGACCGCGTCATGCAGGTATTCGCCCACACTCCAGGCGATGGATAGTCCGTCAAAGGTGCTGGTCCCCCGGCCCACTTCGTCCAGGATAACCAGACTGTCCCTTGTGGCGCTGCGTAAAATGGTCGACGTTTCATTCATCTCGACCATAAATGTCGACGCCCCTTTGGCGATATTGTCCGATGCGCCCACCCGCGTAAACAGGCGGTCCGTGAGCGAGATGTCGGCGGCCTCTGCGGGCACGTACGATCCCATTTGCGCCATGATGGTGATAAGCGCCACCTGCCGCATCACCGTCGACTTGCCGGCCATGTTGGGCCCGGTAATGACCATCAGTCGCTCGCCGTCCACATCCAGGCGCACATCGTTGGGTACAAATGGTACAGTGCTGAACATGGTTTCCACCAGGGGATGCCGACCGTCCTGGATGTCGATGATGCCTTTGTCGTTGATGCGCGGCATGGCGTAATTGTATTTGCGCGCCACTGTGGCGAGCGCGGCGGCACAGTCCAGTGCGGCAATTCGGGCGCTGATGGCCAGGATGCGCGGGATGTGCTGCTGCAGATTGGCTATCAGTTCCTCAAACAGTTCCTTTTCGAGGGATTTTCGTTTGTCATCCGCCGTGAGGACTTTGGCTTCCCATTCTTCGAGTTCCGGTGTGATGAAGCGCTCGCCGTTGACCAGGGTCTGTTTGCGGATGTAGTCCTGGGGGACGTTTTTCAGATTGGATTTGGTGATGAGAATGAAATATCCAAATACCTTGTTGTACGACACCTTGAGCGAGCCTATGCCGGTGCGCTGCCGCTCTCTCGCTTCGAGGGATGCGATAAAATCCTTGGCCGATGAAACGGTCTCCACCAAATCGTCGAGTGCGGTGTTGTAACCGGGTTTGAAAATACCGGCGTCGCTGCGGGAAACGGGCGGTTCGTCAACGAGCGCCGCCACAAGCGCGGCAGATAAATCTTCAGCGCGATCCAGTGCTCCCCCCAGAACGTCTGCGGAATCGGGTGCCGGGCAGCTGGTGAGCAGATCGTCGAGGTCGGGCAGCGCCAGCAGGGAGTTGCGCAACACCCCTATATCCCGGGGAGATGCGGCGTTCATGCCAATGCGGGCGGCGATGCGCTCGATGTCGGCGATACTGTCCAAAAACGTGGCGGTGTCGCCCCGGAAGGTGGCGTCGTCGAAAAAGAGTTCCACTCGGGCCAACCGTCTGCGAATGGCGACGGTATCGAAGAGCGGGTAGTTAATCCATTGGCGCAGCATGCGGGCGCCCATGGGGGTCTGGGTTTCGTCAAGCAGCCACAGCAGAGACCCTTTTTTTTGTCCATCGCCGGTCTGCACCAGTTCGAGATGGGACTTGGTGGCTTCATCGATGACCATGTGGTCGGTAATGCTGTACCGGGTGAATTTGGTGCGGGGCAGTCCATCTTTGGGACGGGTGGCGCGAATGTACGAAATGACGGCGCCGGCGGCCCGGCCCAGCAGGGCGCTTTCGGCAAACAGTTCGGCAGTGTCGGTCTCCCCGATCACTTCAGTCAGGTTTTCCACAGCTTTGACGGCATCGAAATGAGAATCCTCGATGGCCGAGATGAAGCAGGAAGGCAGGACAGTTTTAAGTTTGGCGAATTCCGCTTCCAGGCTTTCGGCCACCAGCAGTTCTCTTGGCTCCAGACGAAATATTTCCCCGGTCAGCGCGCCGGAACCGAGTACCTCGGTCCCTTTGAATTCGTTGGTGGACGCGTCCATGCACGACAGGGCATACAGTCGGTTGTCGCCGTCATCATCGGTCAGGGGCAGCACTGCCGCCAGATAGTTGTTGGTTTTGGAGTCCAGGTTTTCTTCGTCGAGAATGACCCCTGGGGTAATCACACGCACCACTTCCCGTTTCACCAGCCCCTTCACTTTGGATGGGTCTTCCATCTGTTCGCAGATGGCGACTTTAAATCCCTGTTCAATGAGGCGGGACACATACCCCACCGATGCATGATGGGGGATGCCGCACATGGGGATGGGATCCGGCGCATTTTTATTGCGACTGGTCAGCGTTAAATCAAGGGCTTCGGCGGCGACAATGGCATCTTCGAAGAACATCTCGTAAAAGTCGCCCATTCGATACATCACCACGGCTTCGGGGTACTGATCCTTAATGGACATGTACTGCCGCATCATGGGGGTGTCGTTGGCACTTTTGGCCGGCCTCTGTGGTTTTTGGGGTCTCATCGCCATGAGTGGCTCTATAACACGGCCAAAGGCCGCCTGCCTACCCCCTGTTTAGCAGCTCTTCCAGGATGGCCACCGCGTCTTCAACATACATGACGCATTTTGTCTGGAATACCCCCGACGCCAGCGCTCTGGCCATACCTTCGTCGGTGCTCAGTTCCATATCGATTAACTCGCGGCATTGGAGGGTGCCGTGCTTTTCGGCAAATCGCGCAGAAAATTCACGTACCAGCGCGTAGCCTCTGGCTTTTTCGGCGTCCTCCCCCTCTTTGGTTTTGGCGTGCGCCAGTCCAATGGTCATGAATGCACCGGTGACCGCACCGCACATTTGGCCCATGCAGGCCATGCCACCGCCAAAAGCGCCGGCCACCCGCAAGGCATCCTTTACCGGCAGTCCCAGTTCATCAGAAAACGCAGACAGCACAGACTGTGCGCAGTTATATCCCTTTAACATGGTACGGCTCGCTTCTGACACTCGGCTACTCATTGCGCAAATTCCTTTCCCAGGTGATTCACTGTGGATACTCTCCGATTATGTATTCGCAATTTGGCACGGTGACCAGACTGTATTTGAGCCGTTTGTTATTTGGCAAAGGGATTGATGACCGGGGGGCCGTCGGCGTGTCTCCAACCGGCACCCCATGGCGGTCACTTACTGGAGCAGTTTGAATGCGTGGCGCCATTGATTGTGGCTGAACCCGGGGATGCACCAAAGCATGCAGAGGGGTTCGATGGCCCGTGCCGCGGC
>JAFGWT010000296.1 GCA_016937015.1 Deltaproteobacteria bacterium
CCCAGCTTTAAACAACTGGATTGCCGCCTGCGCGGCAATGACGGTGCGCCCAGGAAGTCAAGCAATACTTGTGTAGAATCATGAGACATGCGCGGGAACAACTGCGTTGCACCTTTTCCACCCCTCCCCCTGCCCCAGGACGCCCTAACAACCTGCTTTTTACATTCACGCGCGCGCGGCAGCCGTTGCGAATATTCTTGTGAGCCGTCATTCAGGATTTGACCTACTTTCAGAATGTTAGTAAGGTGC
Source organism: Deltaproteobacteria bacterium (assembly GCA_016937015.1). Lineage (GTDB taxonomy): Bacteria > Myxococcota_A > Polyangia > JAAYKL01 > JAAYKL01 > JAFGXQ01. The sequence goes on from JAFGWT010000296.1 coordinate 250, forward strand.
GCTTTGATAAATTAATAACCAAGAGTTAAAGGAACGACATCTTTAAAAAGAAGGAAGTCCAATGAGAAAAATCAAACAGTTATTCAAACTCGGCCTTGTGGCCACTCTGACAGCTGCCTGCGGCGGCACATCTCCCGCTGGCAACCAGAATCGACAAACAGAAGTTGCCACAGTCGACCTTGGCAATGTTAAAACCGTTGCTCAGACCAATCCCGCCAAGCCGGGTGTGAACGTTCCCGTTATCAAGGTGAACACCGTTGGGTATGCCAAAGACTGGAGCAAAATGGTCATTTTCAATGTGGATCCCGCCGGTGCAGTCGTAAAAGACGAGGCAGGGAATGTGGCACTGAAAATATCTGCTGATAAAATTACCCAATTCGGTTTTGACAAAATCAGCGGTGACGAGGTCTGGCAGGTTGACATCTCTGATTTGAACAAAAAAGGCACCTACTACGTGGAAGCTGCAGAGGTTAAAAACGAATGGTACAAAAGCGACACATTTGTAGTTGATGATTACTGGAACGTTCAGTCCCATGCGGTTCAAACCCTGATAAAAAGCTTCTATTTCCAGCGCACCCGTACCAATATAGTGGAGCCCTGGGCCAAATGGAACGGTCACAGCTATATCCGTGAAGGCGTGTCTCACGCTTACGATGATGTGGGCTGGGACTGGCAGTACTTCCCTGAAAAAAAGGAAAAATGGCAGGATAGTGCTGACAAAAAATGGTGGCCGGGCGAGCAGCTGAAAAAAGGCTGGTTCGATGCGGGCAACTTTGACATGTATATCGACTCCACCGGCATTTCGGCGCAAATTCTGCTCATCGCCTACTCCCTTTCGCCTGAGTTGTTTAAGGATGGCGATCAGAATATTCCAGAATCCGGCAATAAAGTGCCTGACATTCTCGACGAAACCACCTGGGCTCTCGACTGGATTATGTCTCTGCAGCAAAAAGACGGCGGCTTCCGCCACAGTGAAGCGGTTAAGGACTGGACAGCGCCCATGCCGGCCGACGAAGACAAAACCGTTCGCTGGATTCGCCCGGAAAGCACTTCTTCCACTGCCAAAGCCGTCTCCGTTTTGGCCATGGCTTCCGTTCTGTACAAGGAATTCCCCGAATATAAGGAAATCGCAAAAAAATACGAGGAAGCGGCTAAACTGGGTTGGAAATGGATGCTGGAACATCCCCAGCAGATGCGCTGGAACCCCCTGGACAGCCCCCAGCCAGGATGGGATGATCGCGTCAGTCACGACAAAGGGTATAAGGAGCAGGTTATCGACGGCGAAACCGGCGAGTATCTTTATAACGACATCGGCGCTCGCTGGGCGGCCGCGGTTGAGATGTGGGTGCGTTTCCGCGACAAGGACGCGTTGGGCGTCCTGATGGGAATGTACCAAATCGACAAACTGCCCCAGGTTCTCGATGTGAAGAAAATTACCACCGGTTCCTGGCCGAATGTTTCCCGCTACGGTCTCATCGAGTTAGCCTTCGACGAAGGGACACCGGATGAAGTCCGTCAATTCGCCAAAGACAAAATCATTCAATGTGCCGACGAGTGGCTGATTCCCAGATGGGAAAAAGACGCTCACAAAGTGGTTGCAGTTGAATGGGAATACTACTGGGGATTTGGCGCCAACACAGCAGAGAAGGTGCATATGCTGGCCATGGCCGCCAAACTCACCGGCGATAAAAAATACATGGAAGCCGCTCGCGATAACTGGCACTGGCTGATGGGCCGCAACCCCAACGGCTACTCTCTCGCAACAGGTGTCGGCAGCAAGGCTCCCACCAAATTTTATCACCTCGAATGGGGTCCCTATGCGGACGAGCTTAATATTCCCCCGGCGCCGGGCTTTGCTCTAGGCGGACCAAACCACACCGACCTCCCAGCGCTCTCTCCGGAATATCCGGCCAAGGCACTGTTATGGGACAATCAGGAGGCCACACGCGTTGGCAGCCCACCCCATCAGATGTGGCACTGGAAACAGGAATCTCTCTGGGACGGCGGGTTTGAGCCCGAAGGCGGCTGGAACAACGGCTGGTGGTGCGTAGTTGAAACAGACCTGCTTTACAGTGCCGACTATACTCTGGCCGGTATCGCCATTCGTGATATGAAAACGCCGTCAAGCAAGTTCAGAGGCCCCAAAACAAATCCGGGCAACCTTGACAAGCTGGTGAAAAAATACGTTCCGCGGACCGGCGAAATCACCATCGCCAAAAACAGCCCCGGAGGTAAGGAAGGTTACCAGAAAGCCATTGATGACGGCCTCATAATGGTAGCCAAAGAAACCGTGGGCGCTGGTGCCAAATAGCCAGATTCTGCCATTTTGCCTTCGCATATTCATTTTCCAATAAATTTAACGCTGTAAACTGCATAAAAATAGCGACTGGCCCTTGCAACTCGTCCTATGACCCTGTATAAGCGGGCAGACAACTGTTCGTTCATCGAACCTGACTTTGACTATTTTAAATAAATAGAGAGGGAAATATGGCAAAAGCAGAAAAAATGAATCGTGGTGTGAGCTCGAAGCAACAGCGCGGCGGCGGTACCGAAATTAAACTTCCCGATGGCGTTCATTCCATCGACAGGCACGGCAACGTTTACGCATCCATTCCGGAGCTCAGCCGTGTGCAGCCAAAATATTTCACAATGGATCAATTGAAAACCGCGCTGGAAGCCGGACAGTTGTCCACTCTGACCGAAGATGGCATCAAAGAACTCGAAGCGACCATCGCCCGCACGAAATAGCGTCACGCTTTGGCGAAACTTTTTTAAGTATTGACCCTAACACTCCCCCCAAAGCTACCCAGGGCGCTCAAGGAAGCGCTCGCGTCGTTATACGATGACCTCGCGACCGCGCAGCGTTCCATCTCCGTATCCTGTCATCAATGCGGCGCCTGCTGCAACTTTGCCGAATATGACCACGAACTCTGGGTGACCAATCTCGAGCTGGCCTATCTCATCGAAACAGAGGGGAGCCGCGCCGCAGCTGGCACAGGGGTATGCCCATACCTGCAAAATAATCAATGCATCGCCCGCATTGGGCGTGCCCTCGGGTGTCGCATTTTTCTCTGTGAACAGCATGCCATCCAAATGGAAACACTGCATGAGGCGTACTTCGATCGATTGAGAGCACTTGCAGAGGAGTATGATGTGGACCTGGAATACGGCGAGTTTCTTAAGAGCCTTGGTGAATTGAAGGAATAGACCGAAACAATGTTCAGTTGATCGAACAGACTGCACAGAAAGGCAGATGTTTCGGTAGGACGATGAGGCGCAACAAGGTCAACTGAAGAGTGAATGGGTCTAAATCGAAACCATGCAAAATTGAGCCTGCGACAGTCGCAGACAGCCAATGGTTTCAATAGCGACAAAAAGCACCGTAAGTGCGTTTTTAGATAGGCGGGGTCTGGCTGTTATGGCCGATTCCATATCTGACCAGCCCTGTTGACAGAACTGTAGCTGAAAGTGTGGCGGTAATTCTACCCAACCTGTTTTTCTGCCACATCCGGAGACATGTTGTGGACGAATCCGTAAAAATCCACCTGGTTTTTATTGGGACGCAGCACATCCACAACCGCGGATGTCTGAACAAGCATCTGTTTTTCCGAACTGTAAAAATCAATGGTACGGCCAATATACGATGTTCGCGGGGGCAACGGACGTAATTTCAGCCCAATGGCTTTATGGCCAGCGATCCACACGGAACTTTTGCGATCTCTCACAGCCACGCACACCCCCGCACGTACGTGGTATTCTCTGTTATGAGTCACAAAGCAGATGTGCACACGCCGTTCTCTGCCCTGATATCGAGTCATTCAATGCCTCCTCAAACTTATGGCATTACCCTGGTTGTACGCACAGCTTATATTCATTTATTCAAACGGGTCAAATAAAGAGCGCAATAAACACCAATTCAATTCACTGCTCATCCGATATACGGGCCGCCTCCATAAGCAAGCCCTGCATGGACATGCTGATTTCGTCTGAATTATGAACGTCCTGCGGTGTGAATTCGAACTGGCCTGATGTCCAGGAGAGTAACTTTACCATCATGTCCAGCTGGGTGACATTGCGCGTTGCCCCTTCCATTTCAATCGCTATGGGTCTGCCGTCGCGAATGAACAAACGAGCGACAGTGGCGCTGACCACCAGAAAGACGCCGGTCTTTTTATCCATCTCCAGCAGTGACAGTACGGTTGGCACCGAAACCTGCTCCAGGTCGCCACGCAGAGCCTTGGTATCCCGTCTATGGTCGTGATTTTTTTGCGTCCGTTCCACCAGCCGGTTAATGCGTGCGATTAGCTCCGTAGTGGTATATGGTTTGGCAATATAATCATCTACGCCCAGTTGATAGCCAAGCAACCTATCCTTTTCATCTTTCAACGATGTCTGAAACACCACCAGAGTGGCATTCAGTGATGATCTGGCGCGAATGGTTTTGAGGAGATTCCACCCGTCCATTTTAGGCATCTGCACATCCGACAAAATCAGATCCGGTGGATTCTGAAGGCATGTGGCGAGACCCGCCAGTCCATCCGGTGCCGTCCGAACCTGATGGCCTTTGGCAATCAGCGCCTTACTGGCCCGCTCCCGAACCATGCGGTCATCATCCACCACCACAATGGAGAGCGGCGTAATGGCGCTTTCGCTTTTTTGAATCTGTATTTTCTGCGTTGAGAGGTCCGATATATAATTTTCGATAAAGGCGCGATGCTCTGCCGACATATCCCTAAATACAATTGCCATACCGGAGGGAATATCATCCGCGCTATTTTCCTTGTGCACCCGAGCCACCTGTCCGATGCACTCAATTTCGGGTCCATCATGGGGCATCACCAGTTTGATTCGCACCACAGTATTTTCAGGCAGAAGATTCGTAGTACGTACAAAAATCCCCCCTTTTGAGATGTTTTCGGTATACGCTGACTGAAGACTGTCCAACGTTTTATAGCGGACCTGAAAGGTAGCACGGACCCGTTGAGAGCTTCTTCGGTTTTTGTCAGCGGATTCACTGTCTTCGTTTTTTATCTCATCAGGGTTCGACATCAGATATATTCACTTCCAGTTTCGCACGGCACGGTAAAATTTTATTGTAGTTTTTCAATATCTTTAATCAATAAAAATTCTCGAATAAAATATGAACGAGTTATTTGTAACTTCAACCAAAGTACCATCGGAATTTGAAAATGGTCGGGTTATTCCTGCTCGGGGTGCATCCACTTTTTCAAAAGAGGTACCAGAGTAAAGCAAATGACAGACGAAGCGATGGCAGTAATCGCAATGGTACCGAAGGTTCCGCCATACACGTGCAAGGTCTCGCTGGGCGGCGGAATCACCATACTTTCGCCCTCCCCGTGAGAAACCCCCGTGAGACTGGCAATCATCCCCGCAAGATAATTTGAAAACGCGGTCGCGAGAAACCAGGCGCCCATCACCGAGGCCACAATACCCGATGGAGACAATTTGGTCACCATAGACAACCCCACTGGCGACAGGCACAATTCTCCTGTGGTATGCAGCAGGTAGCCAATCAGCAGCCAATGAACGGCCACCATGCCCCTGGAGTCAGCGTACTGCGTCCCATACCACAGCGCCACAAAGCCCAAACCGAGCTGCAAAAGCCCAAGGGCGAATTTGGCAGGAGTGCTTGGTTCCATGGCATATTTGCCCAGAAAGGTCCACAGCGCTGTAAAAATCAGGCCAAAAATAAGGATAAAAATCGGGTTGGCTGCCTGAAACAGGGAGGCAGGCACCTCAGAGCCCCCCAGCCCCATCCCCACGTGGGCTTCCTGAATCGTCCAGTTCGCCACAACTTTTTGGGACTGGTGCAATTTGGCCTGTGCCCGGGCCGCCTCCAGATCAGTCAGCGTAAATACCCTGTTATTCTGAAAATAGCCCAATTGCTCCTGAGTCAACTCAATTGGCACCGTTTTCCCAACCATATCGGCGGTGACAACCTGTGTCTCAAACACGCGATCCACATTGCGGTCGGTAAAGTTGGATATTGAACTGCCCGCCTGTTCAAAAAATGACCAAAACAGCATCAGAAAAAACATCAGTATCAAAATTACAAAGAGCCGGTGTCGCTCCACAACCTGTGCGCGAATCGCGTACACAATCAGCCAGGCAAACGCGCCAAATCCGAACACCAGTAGAATCCGACCTGTTAATTCGTTCCGCGCCACAAGCATCATTAAAAGAGGAATGGACAATGCTATCCCAAGATACACCGCCACATCGTTTCGAATGACGCCAAATAGCTTTTGGGTGAGAAGCGCCGGCTCTCGGGGCGCCCCGGCTGTTCGTGGAAGCCCACTGCGACTCAATGCCACAAAAGCAATAGCGCCAGCTGTTAGCAGCCCTGCGGCCACAAACAAATTGACCACAAGCTGGAATGTATTGCTTTGCAGGGTCACTAAAAGCCCAGAGGTGGCAAAAGAAAAAATCAGAATGACGAACTGGGCAACCCGAACAGGAAGCGTAAACACAGCCAATCCCAGCAACATGCCTGCTGTGGCAAGACCAAATCCGTAGTGCCACCCAAACGTTTCCCCCACATATCCACAAATCAGTGGCGACATGGCTGCGCCCAGATTAATTCCCATGTAAAAAAGTGTAAATCCGCTGTCTCGCCGTCTGGGTATATGCGTATATAGCTGACCAACTATCGTCGAAATATTGGGTTTAAAAAAACCATTTCCAGCGATCAGGAAAGCGAGCCCCCCCATAAACACCCACTCCACTTCAACAGTCATCAATAAATGCCCCACCGCCATCAGTACTGCACCGATGACCACTGCCCGCCGGGCGCCAAGCAGTCTATCCGCCAGCATACCACCAATAAAGGGCGTGGCATACACCAGCGCCGTGTATGCCCCATATATGGCGTAGGCGCTCGTGTCGCTAAAGTGCAAAAACCCTTTAATCATATAAAACACCAGAAGCGAGCGCATGCCGTAATATGAAAAGCGCTCCCACATCTCAGCAAAAAACAGGGTAAATAACCCACCGGGATGGCCAAAGATGGTTCCCTGCTGTTGATCAACCGAATTCATTCCATTCTCCTTTGGGCGTACCGACCGAGTTGAAGTCCCATGCTCTTCTAAAAAAGGATTGAAACCGTTCATACCACAATTCCCCAATTAATTGGAACTATTGAGTATTTGGATAATTCATCCGTATACATGAAACGTAGTTCAGCGTACTATTTTCGGTGGAAATGTACAAATACAGGGAATAATATGTTATGCTAATCGGCCGACAACCATGGATTATTTATGTTCATTTGTATTTGAGCATGAAAGGACCAACTATGAGATTACTTTGGATGATGATAATTGCGACGCTAATGCTGAGCTGCGGTGACGATAGTAAAAACGAAACACCGACCGACACCGCCACCGACAGCAATGCCGACACCGCCACCGACAGCAATGGGACGGATGCTGGCCACAGCACTGATGGAACGTCCGGCGATTCAACCGGAGACACCACTGGCGACTCAGCTGTTGATTCATCCGATGATTCCATCGCGTCCGATAGTGGCGACAGTGAGAACGGCACTACCCAACCTGAAGATTCAGATGATACCGGCAATGACCGTGACACCGGCTTTGTTGATACCGAAACAGTCACAGACATTGAACAGTGCGCTGACATCAACTGGACTGTAGACCTTAAGTCAGTAAATATTCTCGTGCTGCTGGACCGTTCCGCGTCAATGTATGACTGGAAAATGCCAGTGGATAGCCAGACCACATATGCCAGTGTGGTTCAGGATGCCATCCGATACATTGTGCAACAAAACACAGAGGCCGGTACGATTAACTTTGCGCTAAACGTATTTCCATCAGCAGAAAACTGCACGGATACATATCGGGCAGAGGACGGTGCAGGCGACACCGATCCGGTCACCACAAAATGCGAGGCCGCCAGTCAATACGTACCAGGTGCCACCACCGTGGCAGCCGCACCTTTGGTCGAATTCGGCCGGGACAGTGACGGGGAACTGGCACTCAGCGCCGACGCGGCCACACAACTTCAAAGTTCACTTGAAGCAGTGGGACAATGCGGCGGGACGCCGGTTAGTGCATCGTTGGCCTGGGCGCAGGACTACCTGACACAGCAGCAGTTGCCCCCAGAAGATACCTATGTCATTCTCGCCACAGATGGCGCCCCCAATTGCGCCACCAGCCCGGACGTTTCAACCTGTCGCGCCACGTCCACCAGCATCACAGAAGTATATTTTCCGCAGCAATGTCTCGATGACGATGGGACCTACGCAGCAGCCAAAGCCCTTCGTGCCGCAGGCTACAAAACATTCGTGATTGGCGTGGGCGACGCAGCGCAGGATGATGCGGCCATCTTCGAAGAAGTGATGGACGGACTGGCGTATTATGGCGCAACTGAGGCGCCTGCCGATACTGTCCCAGCCCCGACGAGCGGACATTACTATTATTCCGCGCAAAACCCGGAAACCCTGGACGCAGCATTGGCCAATATCACCAACGAAGTTATCGATTGTGAGTATGCCGTGGACTGGGCCAGTGTTCCCACAGAAGCCGGCGGCCTTCCGGTGAATAAGAACTGCTCCGATGTCCGACTGTTGGGTGTCAGTGCAGCCGATAGTACCGAACAGGAAATTGGCTATACTGAAGACTGCAACGGCATCGCTGAAGACGCTCTGGCGTGGTACTGGGTGGAAAGCCCGGGCGCCTCTCTTGAACAGATGCAAGCCAGTGGAGACGACTACACCAAATGTCGGCATATACAACTCTGTCCCACCGCATGCGAAAAAATGAAGTTCGGTATAGACCAAAACCGCGAATGGTCCGGCGTATCCGCCAAATTTGGGTGTGAACCCTTGGTCATACCTGTCGAAGTAGAGTAAAATAGACGATTGAAAAAATGGATTCATCCGCGTGGCGGCTGGCTCAACCTTCCAATAGGAATCGATACAAAAAACGTCGTACCTTTGCCTGCCTCACTCTCTGCCCATACGCGACCATGGTGTGCACGAACGATTCGGTCTACCACAGTGAGTCCAAGACCGGTTCCTTCAAATTTTTTCTTTACGTTGGGAGAACGATAAAAATCTTCAAACAGATGTGACATCTCATCGTCGGTCATTCCGATACCGGAATCTGATACACGAAACAGCAACTGCCCCTCTTCCACGGCTGAGGCAACTTCAACGGAGCCCCCCGCCAACGTATATTTGACAGCGTTGGATATTAAATTATCAAAAACCTGAAACATACGACGAGGGTCAGCGTTCACCAGCGGCATTTTATCCGCAATACTCAACTTGAATGAAATCCCTTTTGCCTTAGCCGTATCTTCATATTCCGCATAGGATTCCCGCAATACGTCAACCAGCTGGGTCGGCGCCATGACTTCCTGAACATCACCACGCTCAATGGTTTGCCAATCGAGCACATCAGATACAAATTCTCTAAGACGCTTCAGGCGTGAATAACACTTTTTAATTATCTCCATCTGTTTGTCGGAGAAATCGCCAAGATATCCTTCCTGCATCATGATCAGATAACTGTTCACCGCATCGATAGGTGATTTCAAATCATGAGATACCACCGCCATCGTCTGTTTGCGGCGATTGTCCAACATTACCAGCCGCCTGTTCTTTTCCTCGAGTTCTCTGGACAGTATAATGATCGTGTTTCTTCTTTCATTAATCGCGCGCATCATAAAATACGTCAATCCCGTCAGACAGATATTCATCAGCAAAATAATCGATGGCATGACGAGGACGAACACCCAGCTATTCAAGGGTTCATAGTCGCCATATACCTTATCGGGATGATAGTGCGCCAGAATTCCAGTCTTTTCGGTAATTCCCAACGCGAATACAAAAGCGGTTATCACTATTGCCACCAGCATGGTACCGGCAGGCTCAAGCAACAGCGTGGCCATTACCATGTGCAACATGAAAAAAATGACAAAGGGATTTTCAAGCCCTCCCGAAAAATGGAGCATCCAAAACAGCGCAATTAAATCAAACAGAATCTGCAGCCATGCAATAAATCTGCCCCGTCTCCACCCTTCAGAGCCCACCATCGACTCACAGCACTGATTTTCATGAAAGTCATAATTTCTTAAAATAAACCAGAATCCAACATTATATAGCGCAATCGCGCCAATAATGCTGTAAAGAGCAGTATAAACAAAGCACAGCTCAAACCAAAACTGAGCAACCATCACTCCCAAAGAGGACATGGCGACAGCAAGCCATCTCGCTTTTACGAAAAGTTTCAGATGATAACTGAACGCCATCGTTCTGGGAAGTTGGTTTGTCAATTCTGCATTGGTCATAGCGGCAAACTATAATCAAAAAAGATCTTTATCGCTACACGGGATTGGTGGCGCTGCCAGTTTCAACTCAATGGCGTCATCACCACGCCATTCATCAGCAGAAATGGAAGCAGCCACATTGACAATTCTGGGCATACGCGTTGCATACTCTCCCATCATTGGACCAAAAGCAGAGACCGTCCCAGTGGGTGTTTTCAATAATAGCTTGAGATGGTGAGTGCCCACAACACGAGCACTCAGGACATCAAGCCCTACAATGTTAAAAAGCGGCTCGGTATTCTCAAAGCCAAACGGTCCCATGGCAGCAACTTCTTCAAGCAATTTGGCGGACAATTGAGACGGATAAAGCGTGGCATCACAGATAATAACTCCGGTATCCTGTGGAACCCAGTTTGATTCTGCGAAATCATTGAGCAAAATCAAAAAATTGGCTTCGTCTTTTTTTGCAATGCTAAAGCCCGCCGCATCGCGATGACCACCAAATCGAATCAGTTTGGAACTACAGAACTCAAGGCTGTTGTACAAATTGATCTGCCCCTGGCCTCGTGCTGAACCTGTCCCCAACCCGCTTTCGTATCCGACTACATATACTGGCCGACTGAATTCCTCACAAAGACGCGCGGCAACAATTCCCAACACCCCCTTATGCCACCCCTCGCCGGTCACCAGCAAAATGCGTGGATCGTTCGAGATTTGATCAAGTGCCATCTGACGCGCGGCTTTTGAAACCTGAGTTTCAATTTCTCTGCGTTCATGCGTGAACTGCTCCAGTAGCTCAGAATAATGTCGTGCGTCTGAATCCACTGTACTGACCAACAATTCAAATGCATTCATCGCGTTGGCCAACCGTCCAGCGGCATTTATTCGAGGCGCCAGCTGATAGGAAACATGAGATGAATTAATTGTACGGGAATGAATACGCGCAATATTAACCAATGCCTCAATGCCTGGTCGTCTATTTTCACTCATGATTTTCAAACCATGACTGGCCAGAATACGATTGTTGTGCCCAAGCGGCACCACGTCTGCAATCGTACCGAGCGCTACCAAATCGAGAAAGCGACGCATATCAATCTCATCAGACTGAATAAAGTTTGCGGTAATAAGCTGAGTGCGAATGGCAGCACAAAAATAAAAGGTCAGCCCAACTGCAGCAAGTGTTGTATCGTTAAATCCACAGTCCTGGCGATGGGGATTAACAAATGCATACGCTGGCGGATAGGTGGACTCGATACGATGATGATCCACTACAATCACGTCCAGTCCCAACGCCTTCGCATACCCTATCGCATCGTGATCGCTGGTGCCACAATCCAGAACAATCAGAACCTCACAACCTGACTCGTGATAAAAATCAACGGTTGAGCAGTCCAGTCCGTATCCACCGGAAAACCGATCTGCGGTTCGAACTTCGACAGCACTGGCAGTCTCACGCAAAAAGAGATACATAAGCGATGTACTGGTCAGACCATCCACGTCGTAATCCCCAAAAATACCAATCCGTTCACGGCCAATAACCGCATCGGCTACGCGACGAGCGCCCCTGGCGAGGTCAGCCATTGTATCCGGTTTTTTTAAATCACGCAGTTTGGGACGCAGATATCCCTCGGCGGCCTCCTCATCGAGTATCCCCCGATTAACAAGACACGCCGCGGCAACATCACTTATGGACAGACTTTCAGCAAGACGTTTTTGAGCGTCAACGTTCTTACAGGGAGCGACTTTCCATGCCGTCGTCGGCAGCACTTATGCCTTCTCTTTTTTGGCAAAGAAGCGATCGAACCAGACAACCACAGGTGACGCAACATAAATGGAAGAATAGGTACCCACAATCACACCAATAACCAATGCAAACGAAAAGTCACGTAAAGAGGTCTTCCATCCAATAGTGTATAATGCCAACACCGCCAGCAAAGTGGTGACTGATGTCATAATGGTTCGACTCAGTGTCTCGTTCAGACTGCGGTTAATTACCGAAAGCAGTTTTACCTCTTTCGAAGCCGCCATATTCTCACGAATGCGGTCAAACACAACGATGGTATCATTGAGCGAATACCCCACAATGGTCAATAGAGCCGCAACAGTCGCCAAAGTTACTTCAATACGAAGAACGGTGAAAATACCCAGCGTTATCAAAATGTCGTGAATCAACGCAATCACCGCTCCTGGCGCAAAACGAAGGTCGAACCGGAAAGCAATGTAAACCATAATGAATATCAATGCGTACAGGATAGATGAAATGCCTGCGGTTCTCAGCTGCTCGCCCACTTTGGCGCCAACCCACTCTGACCGCATCTTCACGGCATCCTTACCCCAGGGATGTGCTCTGAAGGACGCCATTACCTGTTCTGTTACACCGTTCAAGCTGATTTCAAAAACATACTGTTCTTTTACAACCAGTCTGCAGGTGGAAGACTCACATTTGCGCGAGTTATCTTCTTCTGCCTGATCCGTTTCGTCAACTGTGTCAGTTATCCCGGCAAGGTCCAATCCAGCGTTCCTGGCCGCGGTTTCGACATCTGCGATGGACATATCAGACTTGAGTTTAACCGTCAGTTTGTCCCCACCGGGTGAAAACTCAAATCCGATCATCGATGTGTCGCCAAGTGCATTTTTCAGCGCGCTTTTGATTTTGGATTTCTGCTCATCATTGATACGACTTACTTCCCGCAGGCGAATCAGATACTCAGTATCGCTTGAACCGAAGGCAACAACGTCCGCTCCGGCAAATCCCATTTTCTTGAGCACTGACCGAATATTGGCAACTGTGGCCTTGCTGTCCTTAAATTCCACCTGAATCTCGGTACCACCGATAAAATCGATACCGAACCGGGGTTGCCAAATCAGGGTCACCAGAACACTGCCGACCACAGCCAGAGTGGAAACAATCGCAAAAGTGCGAGATTTCCCCATAAAATCGTAATTGGTTTTGTTTTTAAATATTTGCATCTGTCAGATACTCAACTGGTCCGACCTGTGACGGGTCATAAAGTCCAACACCAGACGACTGATAAAAATCGCCGAGAACATACTTGTTACAATACCGACCAGCAATGTTACGGCAAAACCTTTGATTTCACCTGTTCCATACTGGAACATCACAACACCGGCAATAAACGTAGTGATCTGGGCGTCAAAAATCGTCCAGAAAGCCCGCTTAAATCCCGCATCAACTGCAGCACGGGGCGACTTGCCACCACGTAATTCTTCGCGGATTCGTTCATAAATAATTACGTTCGCGTCCACCGCCATACCCATGGTTAGAATAATACCGGCGATACCTGGCAACGTCAGCGTCGCGCCGCCCCCGCTTAAAATCGCAACGATGAAGACACCGTTGCAGACCAATGCGAGGTTGGCAGCAAATCCGGCGCCCTTATAATAAACCAGCATGAAAAGCAAAATCGCAATGATGGCTATCTCAAAAGCGAGGATACCCATGTCGATGGCATCCTGTCCCAGCTGAGGACCTACTGTGGACTCCGTGACGGGTTTAATTGGTGCAGGAAGTGCACCTGCATTAAGAACGATGACCAGGTCATTCGCCTCATTCAACAGGTTGTCCCTGGCGTCGGCCCGTCCAAGTGTAATCTGGCAGTTGCCTCCCGAAATTTTTTCCTGAATGACGGGGGCCGACTGAACCTTACCGTCCAGAATAATTGCCATGCGCTCTTTCACGTTTTCACCAGTCAGTTGCGCAAAAATGCCGGCGCCTTCCTGATTAAAGCGAAGAGAGACATACGGTTTTCCGGAATCCTGTGAGAATGCCACCGCTGCCTGATCAATGTATTCACCGGTGATACCAGCAACTTTGAGGGTATAATAGGTTCGCCATGTCACATCCGCAGTGGGATTTCCCGCAGCATCCTTGCCCTGTTGCTCCTGATAGGAAATCTCTCTGTTTTCCGGAAATTCAACGCCTTCGAGAAAATCCTGAATCAACTGACGACCGCTTTTACCGCGAAGCTGATTTTTGGCCGATAAATAATAGTGCCCAGTGCCAGGTTCCTGATGAAGAGAAATTGGTGAATCCTTGTCATCTGCCAGTGCGGCGATTTTTTCCTTCATCGCGCCGGTCTTGAAAAATTCAGCCGTTCCCTTATCATCAACAATTTTCAGTTCCAAACGGGCAGTCTGAGCGATAATTCGTTTGATGCGGGAAATCTCTGCTTCATTAATACCCGGAATCTGCACAATAATATCTCGATTGGCCAAACGCGGAATTACAGATGTATTTGCCCATCCCATGTTGTCAATACGAATGCTTATCGTTTCGACAGCCTGCTTGATGGACATTTCTTCGGTTTCCTTAACGATTTCCGGTTTCAGTTCCATATGAACCGTCGATGCGGATTCCGAAGTCTCAACAGCAATGCGTCGATAATCCTTCAGCACTTCTTTGGCCTTATCGGATTTCATGCTTTTGGCATCGGGGAAAACCAGATCAAACTGATAATTGTTGTCACGGGCCCCAATCGCTTTAACGTTTTTAATTTTCGCAGTTTCGCCGAGCTCATGAACAATCGACTCAGCAATGTGATCGCGCTTGTCTTCAATCGCGGCTTCCACACCCACTTCGTAGATCATTCGCAAACCACCCTGCAAATCGAGACCGAGATTTATACCCGGAAACAAATCGCGAAGAGCGGCAACCTTATCCTGCTCGTCTTCACCTTTCGGCGCGCGAATAACAGTCGTTATCGATGCTGTGACGGAAATGCCAATCAGCAATACGAGAACGATCACTCTCCATAGCCACTTGCGTTCCACTATTTTTTCTCCGCCTTATTCTCAGACCCTTTGTCTGATTTTACAACTGTCTCAAACAGGCCAGCGACCTGCGAACGAAGAACCCGCACACGTATTTTGTCTGCAAGCTCGAGAGTCAGAACATTGTCTTTGACAAGAACGACACGTCCTATGAGACCGCCATTTGTTACGATTTCTGCGCCTTTTCCAATGGCATCAAGCATTTTCTGGTGCTCTTTGGCCTTCTTTTGCTGGGGGCGGATAAGAAGGAGGTAAAATACCACAAACATTAATACGATCATAATCAGACCGTTCATGCCACCTTCTCCGCCAAACAGTCCCTGCGATTTGGCCGGAGGAGCACTCCCACCGTCTCCGGCAGTTTGAGCGCCAACAGTCTGCGCATCTCCCCCACCCGCAGATGGCGCCGCAGAGCCGTCTGCCTGGGCGAATACATTTTCAACAATTGGATGTACGTAATTCAAAATGGTCTCCTAAAAATCAGCTAACCTAAATTCGCCTGTATTCCATAAATCTAAAAAAAGGCGGACAACTACTATCAAAAGCGATATGGTGGGTCAAGAACTCTTATTGATAAGTGACACAAAAAAGTTCATTTCCGCTAAAAGCTGCGACAAACGAAGTATTTTGCAGTACTGAGGTACGTTGAGCTTTCCCTGGATAGTCTTGACAGCTTAAAAAAAACGCAGAATAATCAAATACATAAACTAGAAAGGACCCTCGGTTCCATTTATGAAGTCGCTGCTAAAATTCGTTGTGGGCGTAATAATATTTGTAGCTATATTTGCAATAATTGGGCGGCTGTTTTTTTTTGACATTGGAAAAACGGCCAATTACTCAATGGTGCCCAACATTATCCCTGGCGATATTTTTCTGTTTCGCAAAGCCGGCGCCACGGGTCTGCTTGGAAAGGGTGATGTGGCGGTCTGTCACAATCCCGATGATGTCTCCAGCCTTGTTGTTGGACGCATCGTTGGTGTTCCGGGAGACACATTCAGACTTGTTGATAATCATTTCCATTTTGGGCATCGAATGATACAGCACGATTATACAAACCCGGTGATTTATTTCGATACCAGCACTGAAGAACAAATAAAATATGTCATTCGCAAGGCAACGGAAAAGCTTGGCGGCACGGTTTATGAGATTGGCTTTATGGACACTTCCCGCGGCAGAAATTTCGAAGAAACCGTTGTGCCAGACCATCATTTCTTTTTGGTGGGAGACAACCGAAATATGGCGTACGACAGTCGTAATTTCGGTTTTGTTCCCATCGATTCATGTCTTGGAGAAGCTGTATTTTTGCTTTGGGCCTCTGAAACGAACGGCGATTTGAAGCAGTCAGAACGGTCTATTTCATGGATTCATTAATTTTTTCAACATCCGAAAAAAAATACCCTCTCATCTCTGCAAGTATTGCGGTGGCCACCGCTACTGCACTTTTAGCGCTTATCATGCCGCTGCAAACAGTGGCCCAGCCTGTGCCCCGATACATGAACGCCGTGAAACAGGAAATCGCCCGTCTCGGATATAAGGCGGACTGTCGCGATTCAGAAGGTATATGCACACTCATGCTCGTTGGGCTTAACGAAATTCCGCCACTAACTGCCCCCGTTTCAATAATTGTGGATGACAGCTCCGCAACCATTCGATTTATGCTGCCTGATTTGCTTCCTGACACACTCCCGACCGGAGAGATTGCCCAACAGCTCCTTCGTATGAACCATCAGCTTGTTGTGGCCAAACTGTCCATTGACGATAGATCCAATAAAATTGTACTCTCTGCCGTTGTCAACACTGATTCCAATTTCGACCGAAAAACGTTTCGTTCGACGCTGAAGGGATTTATCCAGGTTGCCAGGGATGTGATAACCAAATTCAGCACATCCGAAGACCCAAATCAAAACTGAACCGTGGCCTTGGCAGGACGTGTCTTTCCGGGGTTTGGAAACGTCCAGCCCCTGGCCGCACGCGACAGACATCGGCCCGCTTCGTACGCATCCTGACTTCCAGCCGTTGCCCCTGCTGATTCAACCCGGCCGCCGCGTCCGATGTAGACAATAAATTCAACCCCGCTTTTTCCATTCAGGCAGCTGTCTATTTCTGTCCGATGGGTTTCCATAGCCTGCAGAAACTCCTCATTGGAACTCCAGTCAAACGGCGCAGGGTGATTATATGGCGCTTCGAACGGAAAGGTGTAACGCACTTTCGCGCTGTCACCACCAATGGGTTCCTGAAATCGAATGTGCCTCATTTTTCCAATGACACATGCCTGTGTATTCTCCGAACCAAGGCTCCCCCCCTCAAAATAAATTTCATCAGTTACAACGCCATCTGGACCAACTATAAAATAGACACTCAAGTCCCCTTCTATTTCTTCCAAAATATCCAACGCTTCGTACTGATAGCAATCCAGGAACGCCTGAAAATGCTGCTGCATGGTATCTTCAACGATACTGTCATCAATTTTCCCCCAAAGGCCCTTAACCTGCATATTCTGTGATGCGGAGGCATCGGCCGCCTCCGGCTGTGCTGATTCTGACATTGTCATCGGCGTCGCAGCTTCCTTTGACGCGCCACAGGAAAGGACTAAAAAGCCCATGAGCGGTATCAGTTTTTTCATATCGTGTTGCCTCGTTGCATTTCCGTCCAGAGCCGAATTTCAAATTTTTCCTTTCGAATTCGACATTATGTTACAATCCCAAAGGCTGACATACCGTCCAGCCATAAGAAATCCCAATATGCGCCTGTTTATATATCAAGGCCAGTGGTGTCTCAAATGAAAAACACGGCAGAGAACACAACACAAAATTCGCGCCATGGGCATATTCGACAAGCCGCTCCAGATCTGACCAGGCGAACCATCCCACAGTCACTGAACTGTTTTTTGCTACCGCCGTGTGCCTCACCCTTCTCGAAATCGACGCCTCGTGACTGTGCCATTCTTCTGTTGTCACTCTGGGGCACCTTGCTGATTGGCGGATGCGGCGGTCGTTCCTTTGGCTTTCCCGAGTGTGACGCAGACACCGACTGTTCCCATGGGTTTCAATGCGGCGAAACCGGCTTTTGCCAGATAATTACGGTATCCACCAGTGACACCACCACGGGTGAGTCAACCACAGATTCGGATTCCTCCACCAACAGCGAAAGCGACAGTGACAGCGAAACCGGTACCCATGACACCGGTTTCGCAACAGACTCTGATTCGACCAGAGACACAATAACCCAAACAGACACAATATCGGATCCTGGGTCAGATACCTTTACCGATAAAGACACAGCAACAGATTCAACATCCATCCCGGGCAGCGATTCAGACACTCAGGACACCTCAACCATCGAAGATTCCGACATCGTCACGGACTCCAGCACCGCCACGGGCGTTGACACGGCTATGGACACCAGCACAGCTTCGGACTTTGACACCGTCACGGACGCTGACACTGCTACGGGCGTTGACACGCTTACAGACTCCGACACCCTCACCGATTCCAACACCGTCACCGACTCTGACACCGTCACCGACTCGGGTACAGACTCGGATACGCAGACGGATAGCGGTATCATTTGTCCGTGGTTATGTGTCTCTGCCTGGACATGCAGGCAGTCATACAATGGCACGGTGCAATGGGAATTCAACTGTGATGCCTTTCCCAATATCTGCTGCGAACCGGATACCGATTCCGCGACGGATACCGGCCCGGACACCGAGACAGACTCGGAAACCCAAACTGAAACAGGAGGCGGAGATACAGAAACGATTCTCTGCGCTGATACGCCACCCATATGTTTGCAGGATCAAAGTGCGCTCTATGCATCCAGAAACTGCTGTGCGTACACATCCGCAACCGCCGTTTGTCGAAGCGGCCAATGGCGATGCCCTGCGGGTTATATTGACCAAAGTATCTGTGTCAGTTTTGCGCCCGACTGCCCCGTCGTCCCTCCGGAGGGATGCGGCTTTGATTATCCCGTATTCTATCCCGCCGGAGACAATATTTCCTCGGTGGCAACAGGATTTATGAACACTGACCCCTATCCCGACATCATCGCGACTTCGTATAACGACGGGGGATTCTCGGTGCTCCTGGGACAGGGAGATGGTACTTTTTCGCCGGCGCTTCGCTTCAGCGGCATGGGGGCCGAACCGTCCGCAGTCAAAATTGCAGATATCGATAAAAACGGTATTTCCGATATTTTCATCGCATTCAGATCCGACAGCGAGGTGGGAATATTCATGGCAACCGACGCCGGTGGATTTGAGGACAAAATCGCGGTGAATGTTTACGATGATCCCTATGACCTGGTTGTGGAAGATATGAACGGTGACAATGTGCCTGACCTTGTGGTTGCATCCAGCAACGTTGACGACCCACTGATTCTCGTTCGCCTCGCCACCGTCGCTGAAGGTGCGTGGACCGGCGATTTCGAACCGGCGCAGGTCACATATCTGCTCCCCGCCCCAACCAGTCTGGCAACCGGTGATTTCAACGGTGACAATAGGCGCGATATGGCAGTTGCATGTGGACAGTACGATGCAGTGGTGATGATGATGGGAGACGGAGACGGCACGTTCAGCAATATTCAAGCGGCCCAGTCCGGCAGCAATCCCATGCGGGTATCCGTGGATGATCTGGACGGAGACGGCAACGAAGACGTGCTTGCAGGTAACGAAGCGTCTGATAATATCTCAATATGGTACGGACAGGGAGATGGCACGTTTAGCCCCCGCCATGACTTCCCGGCCGGTGATGGCGCCAATGCAGTGGAGTCAGCATTTTTCAACAATGACATTTACCCGGACCTGATTGTGGCCAACTGGATGGGCGACAGTCTGTCGATTCTTTTTGGCGAAACGGATACAGACATCACTCCACCATTGACATTCAACGGCACAGACCAATATTACAGCGGAGATGCGCCAACACGTCCCATTCTCATCGACCTCAACGGGGATACTGTCCCCGATGCCATCTTGGGAACTCGCAGTGATGATGCAGTCGCCGTCATGCTGGGGTTTTGTGACCAATAATCCCGCATCCGAACTGACACTGGAACAATTAAACTGAAAGTACGTTATTCAAACAGGGCTAAGAAAATGACAATCGATTTCGCAAATAACAGAATCTGCAATCTGTTCAATATTCAGTTCCCCGTAATCCAGGGAGGCATGGTCTGGGCATCCGGCTGGAAACTGGCGTCCGCGGTTTCCAACGCAGGAGGACTGGGACTGGTGGGCGCCGGGTCCATGACACCGGAGCTACTGCGGGAACATATTCAAAAAATGAAATCAGCGACCCTTCTCCCCTTTGGCGTAAACATCCCGCTCGCAGGAAAATACAGTCCGGGACACATCGACGTCTGCCTGGAACAGGGAGTAAAAATTGTCTTTACCGCTGCAGGCAGTCCCAAACTGCACACCGC